>DASRWP010000121.1:0-6684 GCA_035654535.1 Brevundimonas sp. | reverse complement strand
GGCGCGAGGATCGACGAAATCCGTCTCGCCGTCGAAATCCTCGGGATCAGCGAACGTGTCCGGCGCTGTGGCTTCCAGGGCATCCGAAACATCGGCTCCGCCGAAGCCCTGGCCGAAGGCGAAGGCCGGCGGCGCAGGCTGCGAAGGGGTAGCGACAGGCGCCGGTTCAACCGCCGGAGCGGGCTCGGCGGCGACCGGCGTGGCCGAAGCCTCCGGCTCAGCCGCCGCCGGGTCGGCGATCCGGCTCCCGAACGGAGCGCTGGGCGCCGGAGAGACTTCAGCGTCGACGAGCGGTCCGCGCATAACCGCGTCGAAGATGGCGTCGGCGGTCAGAACCTCTTCACGCGCCGCAGCCGGATGCGGCTCGGGCTCGGGGTCGGGCTCGGGCGGAGCGAGATCGGCAGACCACGCCTGCTGCTCGGCGAAGACCGTGTCCTCGTAACCGTCATCGAGGAACACCGTCGGCGCCGGCGCCGGCGCGGGCGCGGGCGCGGGCGCGGCGCTGGCGGTGAAGGGGCTGTCCGGGAAGGCTGCGTCGGGGAAGGCCGCGGCGCGCCAGTCCGGTTCGACCGTGGTCGCCGGGGCCGAGGGGCCCGGCGTCGGCTCCGTCCGACGTTCGATACTGCCGCGAGCTTCGGCCAACAGGGCCGCGGTCCGTTCTTCCGACAAACGCATCCGCTCGGCCAGTTCGCCCGAAGTGCGGTTGTAGCCCTGCTCGATCCGGCTGGAGCTGTCGGCGAGGCGGCGGCCGATGTCTTCCAGCGCCTGCTGCGAGCGGCGCTCCGACTGTGCGATCCGCTCGCTCAGACGGTCGGAGATGCGCGTGATCTCGCCGCCCAGTTTCTCCAGCGCCAGCGCGTTGCGGTCATCCGCGGCGGTCAACCGCTTCTCCAGCCGCTGATTGAGGCGCTGTTCCAGACCCTCGGCGAGCTGACCCATGCCCGCGTCGACCTTGCGCGCCAGCTCCTTACCGAGCCGCTCGAGACCCGTGGACTCGCCGGTCTCGATGCTTTCGACCCGGCCGTTCAGGTTCTGGGCGATGCGCAGGACCTCGCGGCCCATGGCTTCGACCGCTTGCGCCGACCGCTCTTCCGACGTCTTGACCTGGTCGCCGATGGACAGGAAGGCGCGCTCGATGCGCTCGATCCGGCCCTCGGTTTCCGCGGTGTCGAGGCGCCGCATCATCTCGGCGCGGTTGCCCTCGACCTGCCGGCTCAGGGTCTCCGCCAGCTTCTCGAACCGGGCGGCCTCGCGGGCGCTCTCGGGCTCAATCCGGCCTTCCGCGGCGCGCAGACGCTGGTCGAGGCCGGCGAAGGACCGCTCCAGACCGCGCAGGGCCTCGGTCGTGCGCGCCTGCGCCTGATCCAGACGCTGGCCGACCTGCGCCAGGACATCGGTTCCGACGCCCGGACCGGCGGTCTTCTCGACCGCGTCCATCCGCAGGCGCAGTTCGTTGGCCCCGGCGCGCTGACGCTCTTCGATGTCATAAAGGCGTCCGGCCAGCGCCCCTATCGTCGTCTCGACCTTGCCGAAGGTTTCAGCGGTCTGAGGTCCGGATTCCTGCTCGAACTTGCGCAGGCGGCGATGGCCTTCGCGCAGCTCCTCGGCGATGTCGTCGAGGCGGCGGGACTGCACCTTGCCCGCCTGATCCTGGCCGTCGAGGCGACGCACGAGTCCCGAAACCGCCTGATCGACGCCCTGGATCGCGACGGTCGAACGGCGCTCGGCGGCCTCCAGCCGACCGGCGATGGCGTCGATCGAGGCGGCGAGACGTTGGAAGGAGTCATCGGCGCCGCCGTAGGCGTCGTCCATGCGCCGGCTGCGGCCGCGCCGCTCATAGCTGTCGGCGGCGTGGGGGCGGCGGCCGAGCGGCACGACGCTGTCATCGTCGTCGCCGTCTTCCATGATCATGGTGTTGAGCCACTCGCCCAGCGTCATGCCGGAACGACGGGCGAGGTCTTTCGCGATCTCCCGCGCCTTGGGCTCTATGCCCTTAACGCTCCACGGCGCGGCTGCGCTCACTGATTCGCTCCCGACCTACTCAAGCAAACGCTAGACGCCAAGATCATGCGTGTAAACGTGTGGTTAACCCCAAGATGTAGCGGTATCCCCAGCTTCCTGTGGAAACCGCCGGCGGCCGATTCACATCTCAGGCTGACGCGGTTAACGGGTGGTGAAGATTAACCACTCGGCAAGGACTCGGCCTTGCCTTCCGCGAACCGACGCGCCACCTCGCGCCCATGGACCTGCCCGTCACCCTCGCCCTGACCGCTGCTTTCGCAGCGCTGGCGGTCTTCGCCGGCTGGCGCGGGGCGCGTCCGTGGGACCCGAGGCGGGGGGTCCGGATGGCGCCGTGGCGGCTGATCATGGTGATGGCCGGCGCCGCCGTCTTCATTCTGCTGATCCACGTCGGAACCCTGCTCGGAATGCCGCAGCGGGCGTATTGACAGGAACCCCCTCCCGTCCCCGGCCATTTCTGATCGAACCTGAACAGGAGAGACCCGCGATGGCTGACAAGACCCTGACTCCCGAAGAGGCCGAAAAGGCGTTCTGGGAGCAGCTGAAGAAGTCGAACACCGGCATGCTCGGGCTCGACCAGCCCGGCTACCATGCCCAGCCGATGACGGCCTTTCGCGAGGAAGAGACCGGGACGATCTGGTTCTTCACCCGCGATGACACGGATCTGGCGAAAGACGCGGCCGTCGGCGGCTTCGGCCAGAGCGCCATGTTCCACTACGGGTCGAAGGACCAGAACGTCTGGGCCTGCATCCATGGAACCCTGTCCGTCCACGGTCAGGACCGCGAGATCATCGACCGCTACTGGAACCCGATCCTCGCCGCCTGGTACCCCGAGGGCAAGGACGACCCGCATCTGACCCTGCTCCAGTTCGAGGCCAACGACGGACGGGTCTGGGTCAACGAAGGCGGCTTCTTCAAATTCTTCTACGAAGTCGCCAAGGCCAATGTGACGAAAAAGCTGCCGGACGCCGGCGGCGTCGCGGACGTCAATCTGCAGTAGGACGATGCAGCAGAGGTGAGGGATCAGGGGATAGGGATGAGAAGCATCGAGCGCCGCACCTGATCCCTAGTCCCTCATCCCTCGTCCCTACCCGCGAAGCACCACGCCAGCACAGCTTTCTGCGCGTGGATTCGGTTCTCCGCCTCGTCCCACACGAGTGAGCGCGGCCCGTCGATCACCGCGTCGGTGACTTCCTCTCCCCGGTGGGCCGGAAGGCAGTGGAGGAAGACGGCGTCCCGCGCCGCGGCCGCCATCATCGCATCGTCGACGCCATAGCCCTCGAACGCCTCCAACCGGGCTTCGTAATCGCCGTCGCCCATCGACACCCAGGTGTCGGTCACGACCACGTCGGCCCCGGCGACGGCCTCATACGGGTCGGTGGTCAGACTGACGCTGTCGCCGCCCTTGGCCAGATCGTGCAGGTCGGGATGATAGTCCGACGGGCAGGCCACGCGCAGGTGAAAGCCCAGGAGCGGCGCGGCGTGGACGAAGCTGTGGCAGACGTTGTTGCCGTCGCCGACCCAGGCGACCGTCTTGCCCGCGATCGGCCCCCGATGCTCCTCAATGGTCATGATGTCCGCCAGGATCTGGCAGGGGTGCGACCGGTCCGTCAGGCCGTTGATCACCGGCACTGTCGCGACGCGGGCGAACCGCTCGACGTCCTCGTGGCTGTTGGCGCGGATCATCACCGCATCGACCATCCGCGACAGCACCCGCGCCGTGTCCTCGACCGGTTCGCCACGGCCCAGCTGCATATCCCCGGCGTTGGCGATGATCGAGGCCCCGCCCAGCTGGCGGATGGCGGCGTCGAAGCTGAATCGGGTGCGGGTCGAGTTCTTCTCGAACACCATGGCCAGCACGCGATCCTTCGCCGGCGCGTCGGCGTCCGGCCGGCCCTGAGGCCAGCCCTTGCGCGCCGCCTTGCGGGCGTGGGCGTCATCGAGGATGCCGCGCAGCTCCTCTGCGCTGAGCTTGTGGATGTCGAGAAAATGGCGGGTCATCTTTTACTCCGCTCATCCCGGCGAAAGCCGGGACCCAGTGCTTTGGGTGAAAGCCGTCACCCGTCGGGAATCTCCGCCAGGCCCAGAGCGCTGGCGGCAAGCTGGACAGAACTGGGTCCCGGCTTTCGCCGGGATGCACGGTTTGACCTACGCCGCCGCCGTCTTGCCGCGCGCGACCTCGCAGGTGCGCTCAAACCGTTCGACGGCCTCGCGGGCCTCTTCCAGAGTCAGGTTCAAGGGCGGCAGGATGCGGACGCAGTTGTCGCCCCCGCCGGCGACCAGCAGCTGTTGCGTGTCGCGCGCCCAGCCCATGAATTCGCGGTTGTTGGGGACCAGCTTGACCCCCAGCAACAGGCCCTTGCCCCGCACGTCCACGATCACGTCCGGATAGCGTTCCTTCAGGCCGTGCAATTGCTGCTTAAGATAGCCGGCGATCTCGTTGACGTGCGCCAGCGTCTCGGGCTTCGAGATTTCCCCGAAGGCGGCGCCGCCCACGGCCATGGCCAGCGGATTGCCGCCGAAGGTCGAGCCGTGCGCCCCGACCGTCATGCCCTTCGCCGCCTCGGTGGTCGCCAGACAGGCGCCGATCGGGAAGCCGCCGCCCAGCGCCTTGGCCACCGCCATGATATCGGGCGCCATGCCGCCCCACTCGTGGGCCCACAGCTTGCCGGTCCGGCCCATGCCGCACTGGACCTCGTCGAAGATGATCAGCACGCCGTGCTGGTCGCACAGCTCGCGCAGGCCGCGCAGGCAGACCTCGGGTATGGCGCGGCAGCCGCCCTCGCCCTGCACCGGCTCGACGATTATGGCCGCTGTGGTCGGGCTGGCGATCGCCGCCTTGATCGCGTCGTGGTCGCCGAAGATCAGCTGATGGAAGCCCTCCATCTTTGGCCCGAAGCCCTCGGTATAGCTGGGGTTGGCCGCCGCGTTGATGGCGCCGTAGGTGCGGCCGTGGAACGAACCGTCGAAGCCGTAGATGTCGATCCTCTCGGGCTGGCCGTTGGCCGAGTGGTATTTCCGCGCTGTCTTCAGCGCGCACTCGACGGCTTCCGTGCCCGAGTTGGTGAAGAACACCACGTCCGCGAACGATTTCTCGCACAGGGCGTCGGCGAGGGCTTCCTGACCCGGGATCTTGAAGATGTTGGAGACGTGCCAGAGCTTTTCGGCCTGGTCCCGGACCGCCTGCACCAGCACCGGGTGCGCGTGGCCCAGCGCATTGGTCGAGATGCCCTGGACGCAGTCGAGATACTCGGTCCCGTCCGTGCTCCACAGACGCGCGCCCTGTCCGCGATCGACCTCCAGCGGCGCGCGGTTGTAGACACCCATCAGATGGTCGGTGGACACGGGCAGACCTCCAAAAGCGAGACGGCCCCGGCGCGGGTGAGCGTCGGGACCGGCTGAAAAGGGTCCGGTCTTGTCGGACGGAGGGCGGGGTTAGTCAACAGCAGCGGATCGCGCGGCCTTTCGCGTTTTCAGGTCTTCAGCCGCCAGCCCGAGCGGAACACGGCCCAGCAGGCCCAGGCCATGCCCACGGCGAGCAGGGCGCTCATGACGGCGCCGATCATCAGATTCCCCTCGGCGTTTTCGGGCCCGATGAAGCCCGACCTGAAGCCGTCGATCAGATAGAAGAAGGGGTTGTAGTGGCTGATCGTCGCGAACGGCTCCGGCAAGTTCTCGACCAGATAGAAGGTGCCGCTCAGGAAGGTCATCGGCATGATGACGAAATTCTGGACCGCGGCCAGCTGGTCGAATTTCTGCGCCCACAGGCCGGCGAAGACCCCCAGCATCCCCATGATCAGACAGGCCAGAAGGCCGAACCAGAGGATCAGCCCGACGTTCGCCACCTCCAGCCGCGCAAAGGGCAGGACGCAGATCGCGGTGACGATCCCGACCACCAGACCGCGCGTCGCGGCGCCCAGGGCAAAGCCGAGGGTCAGCTCCAGCGGACTGAGCGGCGGCGTCAGGAAGTCGGTCGCGGTGTTCATCACCTTCGCCTGGATCAGGCTGGAGGAGGCGTTGGCGAAGGCGTTGTTGAGCATGGCCATCATGATCAGGCCGGGGGCCACGAAATCGGCGAAAGGCGTGCCGTGCAGCGGCGGACGAGCGCCCTTCAGCGCCACCACGAAGACGAGCATGTATAGCAGCGTCGTCACGACCGGCCCCGCCACGGTCTGGGCCCCCACCTTCCAGAACCGCCGCACCTCCTTGAGGTAGAGCGTCTGCACCCCGATCCAGTTGACGCCGTCGTAGCGGCGCGGCTGGGGCGTGCGGGCGGTGCTCAGGTCGGTCATGGGAGCCAGATGCGCGGTGGGGCGCGCTGATGCAAGGGGAGGCCGCAGGCAGCAGGCAGCAGGCAGAAGGCAGCGGGCAGCGGGCAGCGGGCAGCGGGCAGCGGGCAGGGTGGCAGGAGCCGGGTACGGGGCAGGCTCCATGACGACCCGCCATCTCGCCCTTTTTGCTGCCTGCTGCCTCCTGCCTGCTGCCTGCTGGCTGCTGCCTCCGTTAACCATCCCTACATCTGGTTCCTGTGGACGGAGTGATTCGCACATCTTGCGTCCGGTAAGGGCTCGTTTACGATTAGTGGTAGGTCGAGAGCCCGGGAGGGACCTCTGGACCCCATATATTGAATCCGAGACCCCGGAGGGTGGCCATGACCGCAGGCTG
>DASRWP010000120.1:0-3072 GCA_035654535.1 Brevundimonas sp. | reverse complement strand
GCCGCGGCCGTCTCCGGATCGTTGCCCTTCAGATTGGCCAGCGTCTGGTCCGAGAACACCACGCCCCAGCCGAACGTGTCGTCAGGACGGTTGCGCTCGTAGACCACTACATCGAGCGCGGGGTTCTTCAGCTTGAGGGATATGGCGAGGTACAGGCCGCCGGGCCCGGCGCCCACGATGGCGATGCTTTGAGGAGCCCGACCGATCGACATGTTTTATGCCTAAAGGAAAAAGATGGGGTCGTCCAGCCACGGCGCGCGCCAGCTTCGGGATTGGGTTATGACGCTCCTATCAAGCCGCACGAAAGGCCATCCATGACCGAACCGCTGGAACTCTCGCACTGGATCGATGGTCAACGGGTCGCCGCCGACCGGCCTTCGGAGAGCGTGAACCCTTCAGACACGCGCGAAATCGTCGCCCACGTCCCGGACGGCGGGGTGGCTGAGGTTGATGCAGCCGTATCCGCGGCGCGCGGGGCCTTCCCGGCGTGGTCGGAAGCATCGCCGGAAGTCCGATCGGACGTCCTCGACCGCGCGGGAACGCTGGTGATGGAACGGCGGGAAGCCTTGGGCCGGCTGCTGTCGCGCGAGGAGGGCAAGACGCTGGCCGAGGGCATCGGCGAGACGGTCCGCGCCGGGCGTATCCTGAAGTATTTCGCGGGCGAAGCGCTGCGGGTGCATGGCCAGAACCTCGCCTCGGTGCGGCCGGGGGTGGAGATTCAGACGTACCGGCAGGCGGTCGGAGTGTTCGGCCTGATCACGCCGTGGAACTTCCCGATCGCCATCCCCGCATGGAAGGCGGCCCCGGCCCTGGCCTTCGGCAATACGGTGGTGATGAAGCCGGCAGGTCCGACCCCGGCTACGGCCGAGGCGCTGGTCGCTATCCTGCACGAGGCCGGCTTGCCGAACGGCGTGCTCAACCTCGTCGTGGGGCGCGGGCGGGTCGGGCAGGCGATCGTTGATCATCCGCAGGTGGACGGCGTCAGCTTCACCGGCTCACAGGGCGTCGGGGCCGGCGTAGCCGCGGCGGCGGTCAAGCGGCAGGCGAGGGTCCAGCTGGAGATGGGCGGCAAGAACCCGCTGATCGTGCTGGACGACGCCGATCTGGACCGCGCCGTGCAGATCGCGCTCGACGGCTCATTCTTCGCTACCGGACAACGCTGCACGGCCTCCAGCCGGCTGATCGTGCACGAAGCCGTCCACGACCGTTTCGTGGCGGCGCTGGCTGAGAAGGTCGCGGCCCTGAGGGTCGGGGATGCGCTGGATCCCACGACCCAGATGGGGCCCGCCGTATCCGAGGATCAGATGGAGTCTTCGTATCGGTATATCGACGTCGCCCGCGGCGAGGGCGGTCGCATTGTGACAGGCGGAGAGCGTCTCAAACTCGAGAAGCCGGGCTGGTACGTGCAGCCGACACTGATCGCCGACACCGAAGCCGGGATGAGGATCAACAATGAGGAGGTCTTCGGCCCTGTGGCCTCGACGATCCGGGTGCGCGGCTACGAGGAGGCGCTGAACATCGCCAACGGGGTCGAGTTCGGGCTCTCAGCGGGGATCGTCACCCAGTCCCTGAAGCATGCGCGCGATTTTCAGCGGCGGGCGCGGGCCGGGATGGTGATGGTGAACCTGCCGACGGCGGGCGTCGATTACCATGTGCCGTTCGGCGGCTCGAAGGCCTCGAGCTACGGTCCGCGCGAGCAGGGCTTCGCGGCGGTCGAGTTCTTTACCCAAACCAAGACCGCCTACAGCGCCTGAGCCCGTCCGGGCGGCCAGCATCGCGAGCAACTAAAAACGGCGGCTCCGCAGGGAGCCGCCGTTTCCAGTCTTTCGTAGAGGACGAGGTCGTCCCGAACTTCAGATCAATCGCTTTCGGCGTCGTCATCGGCGGCCGTGATGGCGGCGAATGCGAGGATGGTGACGGCGATGAAGATCAGGCCGGGGGACAAGTTGCCGCCGAACTCATCAGAGCTGCCGACTTGGGCGCCGACACGATCGACGACGCTGGGGGCGGCAGAAGCCTGGTTAGAGGCAAGGGCTTGGCCGGCGATCAGCATCGCGCCGGTGGCGATTGCAGCCAGGGTTTTTTTCATGGCAGGGGCTCCGTGTTGGTTGGACAGCGTGCCGTCAACAACCCCGTACGAGTACGTTGGTTGCCGACGAACCGCACTATCATCCATGTCTCTTAGCATGATGCTACCGGTCAAGGTCAATAAACCGCCATTTTCCGGGACAGTGTGGCTGAGAAGGAGCAACTGCAGGTAGCCGGCGGGCCCAGTCCGGCTGGCTTAAATCCTCGACAGAAGCCGCCAGCAGGGCGCTTGGTCCCCAAACTCCGCAAATCCTCCGCTTGGACCAGGCGCCGCTTCAAAACGCCTCCGCCGTCATGGTTCAGTCACGAATGACACCGTCGGGCGGGTGGCGCCGGCTGGACAGTCCTCCCGCGGCGGCCGGCGTCTGATTCCAAACAGCCGGGCCGCCTAGTCATGCCCGTGCCCGTCGCTCTCGGCAGCCCGGGCGGCGAAGCCTTCGCCTTCTGTTTGCGCGAACCAGAAGGGCGCCCGCGACCGCTGACGCGGCGCGACCTCGTTCATACCGCTGTCGTACACGCGCCCGTTGGCGACGGTGTAGGCGATCGACGTGGTGTTCCGGATGTCGTCCAGCGGATTGCGGTCCATGACGACCATGTCGGCCAGCTTGCCGACCTCAAGGGAGCCGATGTCGCGGTCCATGCCGAGGGCCCGGGCTCCATTGATGGTGCCAGACCGGATGGCCTCCAGCGGCGTCGCCCCGCCCAGCGACAGGTTCCACAACTCCCAGTGCGCCGCGAGCCCCTCGCGCTGACCGTGCGCGCCGATCAGGACATCAACGCCCTGACGCGACAGCTCGACGGCTTCGCGGGCGATGGAGATGTGATTCCATTCGTTATCCGGCAGGGTCACCGGGCGACGGGCCCGGGCGTCAAGGATGCGGCGAGGCACGTAGCGGGTCAGGATCGGGTGGTTCCAGACCTCGCTCTCCTGATACCAGTAGTTCTCGCCGTAGCTGCCGCCATAGGCCACCACCAGCGTCGGGT
>DASRWP010000119.1:0-4428 GCA_035654535.1 Brevundimonas sp. | reverse complement strand
CCAGTCGTGGGGCTATCGCAGTATCAACGAATTCGCCGTGACCCTGACCGACAGGGACCGGCCGGACGACCGTCTGGCCCTGATCATGGTCCGTTACGGCCTGTTCGACTGGAAGCTGGCGGCCGTGGACCTGCAGAGCGGGCGGGCGGCCTAGCCCGCCAGCGCCGCCCGCACCGCCGCCAGTCCGTCCTCGGCCTTCGAGCCGTCGGGGGCGCCGCCCTGGGCGAAGTCGGGTTTGCCGCCCGCGCCCTGTCCGCCCATGGCGATGACCGCCGCGCGGGCGAGCTCCGCCGCATTCACGCGGCCCGTCATATCGCTGGTCACCGCGACGGTCACCGCCGCCTTGCCCTCTGTGACGCCGATCAGGGCGACGACGCCCGATCCCACCTGTTTGCGGAAGTCCTCGGCGACGCCCCGCAGCCCCTTGCCGTCGACGCCGTCGAGCACGCGGGCGATCAGCTTGACGCCGCCGATGTCCTCCGGCGCGGCGTTGGCCGAGACGCCGCCGCCGCCGAGCGCCAGCTGCTTCTTCAGGTCGGCGACCTGTTTCTCCAGCGCGCGGACGGAGCCGGTCAGAACCTCGACGCGGGCCGGCACGTCGGCGGGCTGGACCTTGAAGCTCTGGGCCAGCGCCTTGGCCACCCCGGCCTGCGCCAGAAGGTGTTGGCGCGCGGCCTCGCCGGTCAGGGCCTCGATGCGGCGGACGCCCGCCGCGATGCCGCTCTCGGAGACGATCTTGAACAGGGCGATGTCGCCGGTGCGGGCGACGTGGGTGCCGCCGCACAGCTCGACCGAATAGGGCTTGTCCGCTTCCGTCAGCGAGCGGCCCAGCGTCAGCACCAGCACCTCGTCGCCGTATTTCTCGCCGAACAGCGCCACCGCGCCGGCCTCGATAGCCTCCTGCGGGGCCATCATCTTCGTCTCGGCGGGCAGGTTCTGGCGGATGACGGCGTTCACTTCGTCCTCCATCCGCGCCAGCTCGTCCTCGGTGACCGGGGCGTTGTGGCTGAAGTCGAAGCGCAGGCGCTCGGCATCGACCATCTGGCCCTTCTGGGCGACGTGGCCGCCCAGCACGTTGGCCAGCGCCTTGTGCAGCAGGTGGGCGGCCGAGTGGTTGGCGCGGGTGGTCAGGCGCGCGTCGGCGCCGGCGCGCAGCTGGGCCCGGGCGCCGATGGCCAGCGTGCCGGAGGTCACCTCGATGCGGTGGGCGAACAGGTCGCCGGCGTGCTTCTGGACATCCAGCACGGTCCCGGAGCCGGTCTCGCCGTGCGCGTCGGTCCATTCGATCTCGCCCCGGTCGCCGGCCTGGCCGCCGCCCTCGCCATAGAAGGGGGTCTGGTCGAACAGGACCTCGGCGGTTTCGCCGGGTGACAGTTCGTCCACCGAGGCGCCGTCGCGCACTACGGCCAGCACCTCGCCCGATCCCTCGACGGCGTCATAGCCGCTGAAGACGGTGGGGCCGAGGCGGTCGCGCAGGGCCAGCCATTCGCCCGCCGACGCGCTCTGGCCGGAGCCGGTCCAGCTCTCGCGCGATCGGTTGCGCTGTTCCGTCATGGCCGCGTCGAAGGCGTCGGTGTCGACGGAGAAGCCGCGTCGCCGCGCCTCGTCCTGCGTCAGGTCCAGCGGGAAGCCGTAGGTGTCGTAGAGAGTGAAAGCCGTCTGGCCCGACAGCACGCCGCCCTCGCCGAGATCGCGCGCCGCGTCCTCCAGCAGGCCCATGCCGCGGCCCAGCGTGGTGCGGAAGCGGATCTCCTCCTGCTTCAGGGTGTCGGTGATGAAGGCCTCGGCGCGGCGCAGTTCGGGATAGGCCTCGCCCATTCCGGCCACGAGCGTGGGCACGAGCCGGTGCATCAGCGGGTCGGCGGCGCCCAGCAGGTGGGCGTGGCGCATGGCGCGGCGCATGATCCGGCGCAGCACATAGCCCCGGCCCTCGTTCGACGGCGTGACGCCATCCGCGATCAGGAAGGACGAGCTGCGCAGGTGGTCGGCGATGACCCGGTGGCTGGGCTGGCGCTCGCCCTCGGCCTTCGTGCCCGTGGCCTCTTCGGACGCCGCGATCAGGTCGCGGAACAGGTCGATCTCATAGTTGGAATGCACGCCCTGCAGCACCGCGGCGATCCGCTCCAGACCCATGCCGGTGTCGATGGATGGCTTGGGCAGGAGGGAGCGGCTGCCGTCGGCGGCCTGCTCGAACTGCATGAAGACGTTGTTCCAGATCTCTACGAACCGGTCGCCATCCTCGTCCGGCGACCCGGGCGGGCCGCCGGGGATGTGGTCGCCGTGATCCCAGAAGATTTCGGTGCAGGGACCACAGGGGCCGGTGTCTCCCATGGACCAGAAATTATCCGAACCGGCGATGCGGACGATCTTCGATTCCGGCAGGCCGGCGATCTTCCGCCACAGGTCGAACGCCTCGTCGTCGTCGATGTAGACGGTGACCATCAGGCGCGACGGGTCGAGCGCGAACTCTTTCGTGCAGAGGTTCCAGGCCATCTCGATGGCGTGGGCCTTGAAGTAGTCGCCGAACGAGAAGTTGCCCAGCATTTCGAAGAAGGTGTGGTGGCGCGCGGTGTAACCGACGTTGTCGAGGTCGTTGTGCTTGCCGCCCGCGCGCACGCATTTCTGCGAGCTGACGGCGCGCTTGCTGGCCCGCGTCTCCTGCCCGGTGAAGACGTTCTTGAACGGCACCATGCCGGCGTTGACGAACAGCAGGGTCGGATCGTTCTGCGGCACCAGCGGCGCCGACTGGACCTTCTCGTGCCCGTCGGCGGCGAAGTAGTCGAGGAAGGTCGTGCGGATCTGGTTCAGGCTGGACATGGGTGTTTGGCTTCAGGCGAAGGCAGCATGGGAGGAACGGCGGTCATATAGAGGTTTCGCCGCCATTGCATCAAATGTGGACGAGGCCGGCGCGCCCGGATCGGCGTGATATGGCGGCGGCTGACAGATCGCCGCAGGGCCGGACGCGGCGGGCGGTCCCGCTATAGGATGCGCCCATGTCCACGCTCGAAGTCTGGTTCGACGGTGATTGCCCCCTGTGCCGGCGCGAGATCGCGGTGATGCGCAGGCTCGACCGGCGCGGTGCCATCACTTTCACCGACGTGGCCAGCGGGGAGGGCGGGTGTCCGATCGACCGGGCGGCGCTGCTGGCCCGGTTCCATGCGCGGGAGGACGGGACGATGGTGTCCGGAGCCGCGGCCTTCGCCGCCATGTGGCGGGCTATTCCCATGCTGCGACCGTTCGGGCTGGCGGCGCGGAACCGGTTTGTGTTGCAGTTGCTGGAGCGGGTTTACGTCGCCTTCCTTCGGGTCCGGCCCATGCTGACCCGCCGGCTTCGTCGATAAAAAAGGCCGCCCGACCCGGGTGGGAGTCGAGCGGCCACTCCGTCCGGCCTGGCCCCGCGGGGGTCGGATGGCGGGTCGCGAAACCCGGCCGGAGAAGGTCTCTTCCTCCCCCGGAGGGGAGGAACAGGCGTCCTAGCCTTCCAGGTCCTGGCCCTCGTCGGGCTCGGGCGTGCCCAGCAGTTCCTCGGCGATCTTGGTGGTCGAGGCGCGGACAGCCTTCTCGATCGAGTCGGCCACGTCGGGATTGGCCTTGAGGAAGGCGCGAACATTCTCGCGGCCCTGACCGATGCGCTGGCTGTCGTAGGAGAACCAGCTGCCCGATTTCTCGACGATGCCGGCCTTGACGCCGAGGTCGATAATCTCGCCCAGCTTGGAGATACCCTCGCCATACATGATGTCGAAGATGACCTCGCGGAACGGCGGGGCGACCTTGTTCTTGACCACCTTGACCCGTGTCGTGTTGCCCACGACCTCGTCGCGGTCCTTGATCGCGCCGGTGCGGCGGATGTCGAGACGGACCGAGGCGTAGAATTTCAGCGCGTTGCCGCCCGTGGTCGTCTCGGGCGAGCCGTACATGACGCCGATCTTGTGCCGGATCTGGTTGATGAACAGCACGATGCACTGCGACTTGTTGATCGAGGCGGTCAGCTTGCGCAGGGCCTGGCTCATCAGACGGGCCTGAAGACCGGGCAGGCTGTCGCCCATCTCGCCCTCGATCTCGGCCCGCGGGGTCAGGGCGGCGACGGAGTCGACCACCACGATGTTGACGGCGCCCGAACGCACGAGGGTGTCGACGATCTCGAGCGCCTGCTCGCCGGTGTCGGGCTGTGACACGAGGAGGTCGTCAAGGTTGACGCCCAGCTTCTGGGCGTACCCCGGATCGAGCGCATGCTCGGCATCGACGAAGGCGGCGGTGCCGCCGGCCTTCTGGATTTCCGCCACGGTGTGCAGCGCCAGCGTGGTCTTGCCCGAGCTTTCCGGCCCGAACACCTCGATCACCCGCCCGCGCGGCAGGCCGCCGATGCCGAGCGCCATGTCGAGGCCCAGCGAGCCCGTCGAGACGGACGGAATGGCCTGGGTCACGCCG
>DASRWP010000118.1:0-2177 GCA_035654535.1 Brevundimonas sp. | reverse complement strand
ACTGAATGGGCGCAAACCTCGACGACGATGCAGCTGGACTACGACGACGTGTGGACCGGATTCGAGAAGGGACGGCTGGCATGAGGCTCCTCCTGATCGCGGCCGCCGCCCTGCTGGCCGCCGCCTGCCAGCCCGTCGCCGAAAAAGGCGACCTCGGCTTCGGCAATGAGCCGGCGCCCGTGCAGGTGGCCGAGAGCCCGGCCGCCGCCGATTGCCTCGCGCGCGGTGGACGGATGCAGCCGGTCGGGCGGATGCAGACCATGCAGTGCGTGGTGCGCTACGCCGACGCCGGCAAGCGTTGCACCGACGGCGACCAGTGCGCGGGCGAATGCCGCGTGGCCGACGTCACGGCGCGACCGGCCCAAGGCGCCTCTGTCGTTGGCCAGTGCCAGGCCGACAGCAACCGTTTCGGCTGTTTCACCCGTGTCGAGGACGGCAAGGCCGAGGCCACTCTCTGCGTCGACTGACCCCCATCAATTGGCCCCTGCATCCGGAGGCGGAGCGGCAGCGTTCCTGAGCCATGAGCCTGACTGAAATCGCCGCCCTTCTGGGCCTGAACCTGGCCCTGATCGTCGCGGTGATGGTCGCCCTGTGGGGCCTGTCGCTGCGCCTGAAGGACGTCAGCTTCATCGACGGCGTCTGGCCGCTCGGCATGCTGCTGCTCGCCCTCGTCACCTTCGTGAGGACCGACGGTGATCCGACCCGCAAGTGGCTGTTGCTCTGGCTGGTGGCGGTGTGGGCCGTCCGCCTCGGCTGGCATCTTCTGAGCCGCTGGCAGCGTCACGGCGCCGACAACCGCTATGTCGAAATCGTCGAGAACCAGGAACGGTCCAAGGGGTGGTCCTTCGGTAAGACCGCGCTCCTGTTCGTGTTCCTGCCGCAGGCGGTGCTCAGCTGGCTGACCTCGCTGCCGGTTCAGCTGGGTCAGGTCGCCTTCGAGCCCCAGGTCGGCTGGATCGGCTGGACCGGGGCGGTGCTGGCCGTGGCCGGCATCGGCTTCGAGAGCATTGGCGATGCCCAGTTGGCCGCTTTCAAGCGCGATCCCGAGAACAAGGGCAAGGTGCTGGACACAGGCCTGTGGCGCTGGACGCGGCACCCGAACTATTTCGGCGACGCCTGCGTCTGGTGGGGTCTGTACCTGATCGCCGCCGAGACGGCGCCCGGCCTGTGGTCGGTGGCGGGTCCACTGTTCCTGACCTTCACTCTCACGCGGTGGTCCGGCATCGGCATCACCGAGGCAGCCAGCAAGAAGTCCAAGCCTGGCTACGAGGACTACGTCCGCCGAACCAGCGCCTTCGTTCCGTGGCCGCCGAAGAAGGGCTGACGCCCCACGGAAAAGCCCCCGCCGCGTGAGCGACGGGGGCTGAACGTTCCGAATGCGGACCGGGGATGAACCCCCGGCGCCGTCGGTATTACTGGCCGGGGTTCGCCGTCGAGGGCGAGGTGTTCGGCGTGTTCTCGGTGGTCATGCCGCCGTCGGCATTGCCGGCTTGCTGCTCGACCATGTCGGCCTTTTCGTTCAGGGCGGTTTCGGCGGCTTCCGTCGGAGCGGCGGCAGCCTGCTCTTCCAGAGCGTCGGCCTGGACTTCAGCGGCCTTGTCGGCCTGGCTTTCACAAGCGGCGACGCCGGCCAGGGCGAAGGCGGCGACGGAGGCGATGATCAGTTTACGCATGGGGGATGTCCTTCCAGAGTGGAAACATCATAACTCTGCCGCCCAGCTTCGGTTCACGCCGATGTGAAAAAAATGTCAGCCAGATCACTTAGCCTGTGAACGCGACCCGCGCCGCGCCCAGCAAGGCGGCGTGTTTATGCATGATCACGCGGGTCGGGATGCCCTCCATATAGCCCTCGTAGCGGCCTTTTGCGTCAAATCTGGACCGGAACGGACTGGCCTTGAGGAAGGGCAGGATGCGGGGCGCGATGCCCCCGGCGATATAGACGCCGCCGCGCGTGCCCGTGATCAGGGCGACGTCTCCAGCCACCGCGCCGAGGATACCGCAGAAGCGGGTCAGCGTCGCCGCGGCGGCGCCGGCAGGCTCGGCGAGGGCCCGTGCGGTGATTACCGCGGGCTCCGTCAGCTCCGCCGGCCGGCCCTCGATCCGGGCCAGCAGGCCATACAGGGTCACGAGCCCGGGTCCGCAGATGAGCCGCTCGACCGAGACCCGGCCGTGGCGGG
>DASRWP010000117.1:0-1893 GCA_035654535.1 Brevundimonas sp. | reverse complement strand
CCGGCGGGCCCCAGGGCCAGGACGAGGTTGTGGTTGTCGATGGCCGTCATCAGCTCGGCTTGACCGTCCGACTTCGGTTTCAGCGTCTTCAGATAAGCCTGATCGCGATCGTCGTTGGAGGGATAGGGCGACCAGGCGCCGTGCCCGGCGTGGGTCGGGAGTCTCCGGACCTTGGAGTCCTCCATGAACTGGCGGGAATCGAGAACGCCGTGTTCACGGACGTTGTCGCGGGTCTGACGCTTGATGGCCGCACGCTTGGTCATGGACGCCTCCAGGGCATGAAAAAAGGCGATGCCGCAAAAGCACCGCCTCGAACGATCGTGAGAGGAAGAGTAGAGAGTGCGACGCACCCGCCCGGGTCGGAGGAAGACCAGACTTCCAGCGGAACGAGCCGCCGAACCGAACGCACCACGCACGTCACCCGAGGTCTGACCGGACCGGGCTTGATCCGGCTTCTGATCCGGGGGCGGAATGAACCCTCGAATCGCATCAACACAATGATGCTAGCGTGGTTTACGAAGGCTTAAAGCGAAGAAACAACTCAAGACAAGGTAATGTTTTCATGACGATTTATGCGTTGGCTGACAAGAAACCGCAGTGTCCGCCAGACGGCGAATACTGGGTAGCTCCAAACGCGACAGTCGCAGGAGACGTGATTCTGAAGCCCGGCGCCAGCATCTGGTTTGGAGCTGTCGTGCGCGGGGACAACGACCCCATCACGATCGGTCATGACACCAATATCCAGGACGGCAGCGTCCTCCACTCGGACCCCGGCGAACCCCTGACGATCGGCGACGGCGTCACCGTTGGCCACATGGTCATGCTGCACAGCTGCGAGATTGGCGACAACACCCTCATCGGAATCGGCTCGGTGGTGCTGGGCCGGGCCCGGATCGGGACGAACTGCCTGATCGGCGCCAACACCCTGATCACCGAGGGCAAGGTCATCCCCGATGGATCCCTCGTCATGGGGCAGCCGGGCAGGGTGGTGCGGATGCTCGAGCCGGGTCAGATCGAGGCGTTGAAGGCGTCGGCGGCGCACTACGTCCAGAACTGGAGGCGGTATGCGGCGGACCTGAAGGCTGTCGAAGGCTAGGCCAGCCGCCGCCCTCCGACGGCCGCGAGGCTGAGCGGCGCCCGGGCGGGCGCTCCGGCGCCGACCGACAGGCGCGCCGTCAGAAGCCGGGACTCGTCGCGGGTCAGAGCCAGGGTTTCTGATGGGGCGTAGAGCCCCAGGATGCGGTCCGGCTCGCCCGAGCTACCTCGCAGCGGCGCAAAGACAACCTCGATAGGCGATGCCGCCGCGCCGACCGTTGCGATAACGACAACCGGCCGGGCCTCCCGGACCGACCGGGCGATCGCCGCGCTGACCAATGCGCCCGAGGCCGACGTCCAAAGGGACGACAGGGGGCGGTCCTTCAGGGGCTGGCCGTGAAAAGCCTCGATCCAGCCGCCGGCCAGTCGCAGGCACGGGGCGTCCCCCAGACGGTCGGCGAGAAGAATGCGGGGAAGACGCAAGCCCATGGTTTGGGGCTCAAACGCCTTGCGGGAGGGAATCCCTCCGCGCGTGGCCGGGGATTGAGACAGCCCGGTCCAGTGGTCGATCAGGAACTGCGTATCAGGTTGAAACATCGGACTCGCCTTTCGGCCGGGCGTCGCAAGTGCCGCGCCGCGCGAAAGCAACGGAATTGAAAGGCTTGCTGGTGTCAGATGCACACCGGAGCGGCCTGCGTCTTGCAGGACCGACGCAAGTAATCACCTGGAGGGTCGGCCCATGAGGGTGCGGATCAAGACCTGGCTGCCGGCTGTCGCGGCTTTCGGCGCGCTGATGGCTTTTGCTGAAACCGCCGCGGCCCAGTGCGGCCCGGCGCCCGCGTGTCCGCCGCCGCCGCC
>DASRWP010000116.1:0-2206 GCA_035654535.1 Brevundimonas sp. | reverse complement strand
GGCGCCGCCTGCTGGACGTGATTGCTTCAGCCGTGCCATTAAGACTTGCCTCGCCGACCCGTTCGGGCCATGCGGCGCGACCCTGCAACCATCGACGATTGTCCATGACCGCATCCGCCGCCGTCGCGTCCGTCAGGGACGTGTCCAAGACCTTTGGCGCCCGCAAGGCCCTGAACGGCGTCTCCGTTGAGGTCGGCGCAGGCGAAATGGTCGCGCTGATCGGACCGTCCGGTTCGGGCAAGTCGACCCTGCTGCGCTCGATCACCGGCCTGCAGAGCATCGACGGCGGCAAGGGCACGATCACCGTCTTCGGCGAAGTCGTGCAGAAGGACGGCCGCGTCACAGGCCGCGTCCGCACCGCGCGCCAGAAGCTGGGCATGATCTTCCAGCAGTTCAATCTGGTCGGCCGCCTCAGCCTGTTCTCCAACGTCATGCTCGGCGCCCTCGGCCGCATCCCCGGATGGAAGGGGTTTCTTGGCGCATGGCCGGACGCCGACAAGCAGCGCGCCATGGCGGCCCTGCATCGCGTCGGCGTCGCCGACTACGCCGCCCAGCGGGCCAACACCCTGTCCGGAGGCCAGCAGCAGCGCGCCGCCATCGCCCGCGCTCTGGTCCAGGGCGCACAGGCGATCCTGGCCGACGAGCCGGTTGCTTCGCTTGATCCCGTCTCGGCCCGCAAGGTGATGGAGCTTCTTGTCGAGCTGAACAGACGCGACGGCCTCGGCATCATCGTCACCCTGCACCAGGTCGACTACGCCATCCGCTACTGCGAGCGCGTGATCGCGCTCAAGGGCGGCGAGGTGGTCTATGACGGGCCCGCGACAGGGCTCGACACCAAACAGCTTATCGACATCTACGGTCCTGAGTTTGAGGACGCGTTCTGGGAGACCAAGGCATGAGCCTGTCCCGCATCACCCGCCGTTTCGCCCTCGCGGCCGCCGGCACCCTCGCGCTCGCCTCGTGCGGCGGCGAGGAGCAGACGCCCGCCGGCGGCATGCCGTCGGAAATCAACTTCTCCATTCTGTCCGCCGAAGGTCAGGCCTCGTCCGGCCCGCTGTGGCAGCCGCTGCTGGACGACATGTCCAAGGCCGTCGGCGTGCCGGTGCGCCCGCATTTCGGTTCGAACTACACTGTCCTGGTCGAGGCCATGCGCGGCAACCAGACCCAGGTGGCGTGGTTCTCGGCCAAGCCGGCGCTTGAGGCCATCGACCGGGCCCAGGGCGAGGTCGTGGCGCGGATCGTCGATCCCGAGGGGCGCGACAGCTACCGATCGACCCTGATCGTCAAGACGGGTTCCGGCATCACGCTGGAAGACGTGATGGCTTGCGGCAAGCGCTACGATTTCGGCCTCGGCGACGCCCAGTCGACCTCGGGCACGCTCGCGCCCATGGCCTTCCTGTTCAATCCGCGCGGCGTGACCCCGAGCCAGTGCTTCAACACGGTCCGCTCCGCCAACCACCAGTCGAACGCCTTCTCCGTCGCCTCTGGCGTGCTGGACGTGGCGACGTCGAACACGGTCAATACGGTCTTCCTGCGCCGGCAAAACCCCCAGATCGCGAACCAGATCACCGAGATCTGGCAGTCGCCGCCGATCCCGGAGTCGGGCATCGTCGTGCGCGAAGACCTGCCGCCCGAGCTGAAGGAGAAGATCCGCAGCTTCTTCCTGACCTACGGCCAGGGCGAGGGCGCCGAGGCCGAGCGGCAGCGTCAGGTGCTTGCGGGCCTGAACTATTCCAAATTCAACGCCGCCGACGACAGCTATCTGAACCCGATCCGCGAGATGGTCGCCGACCAGCAGCTGGGCGAGGCCAGGGCCAAGGGTGACACAGCCGGCGTCGCAACGGCCGAGCGTGAGCTCCAGCGCCTGCGGGCCCTGCGCGAGGTGCAGCCTTGACGGACGCCGTCGCAAGCGGCGCGGCGACCATCCCTGCGCCTCCGGTCAAGTCTGCCGGCGCCTGGGCCCTCGACGTCCTGATCTGGGGCGGCGTGGCGATCCTGCTGGCGACCAGTTTCGGCGCGGTGGATCTGGCGAAACTCGGCCGGCTGTTCACGAACTCGGCCAATATCCAGAACTTCGGCAGCGAGCTGCTGCGTCCGGACTTCACGAACTGGCGGCTGTTCGTTGAGAAGATGTGGGAGACGGTTCAGATCGCCCTCTGGGGCACCTTCCTCGCCATCTTCATCGCCGTGCCCATGGGCCTCGCCG
>DASRWP010000115.1:0-3773 GCA_035654535.1 Brevundimonas sp. | reverse complement strand
GCCTCGATGGCCGCCTCGAGGTGGCCGGGGTCCATGTTGTAGGTCGTGGCGTCGACATCGATGAACACCGGCTCGGCGTCGAACCACGGCACGATCTCGGCGGTCGCGGCGAAGGTGAAGCTGGGCACGAACACCGCGTCGCCCCGCCCGATCCCCCACGCCATCAGCGGCAGAGCCAGGGCGTCGGTGCCGTTGGCGCAACCGAGGGCGTGTTTCGCCCGACCAAAGGCGGCCAGATCGGCCTCGAACTGCCGCACCTGCGGGCCCATCACCCACGCCCCGCCGACCACAGCCTCCTGGACGGCCGCTTCGATTCGGCCGTTCAGCCGCAGCCGCTGGGCCTGAAGGTCGATGAAGGGAATGGTCATGACAGGTCTCCGATCGGGCGCAGGCGCGCGGATGCGCCGGCTCGCGCCGCGCTGAAGGCAGTGCTCCCCTACCAAATCGCAGGCTGCATCGCCAAACAAGCCGGCGTCACTTCGCGTGACGGGTTGCAACCGGCGGGCTCGGAGGCGTATCGCCACGCCATGAGCAGCGGCGTCCCCGCCGTGTTCCTCGACCGCGACGGCGTGTTGATCGAGGACACCGGCTACCCCCATCTGGAAGCGCACCTCCGCATGACGCCGGGGGCGGGAGAGGCCGTCCGCCGGCTGAACGACGCTGGCTATCTGTGCGTCATCGTCACCAACCAATCGGGGGTGGCGCGGGGCATGTTCACCGAGAGCCAGATGCACGCCTTCAACGCGCTCGTGGTGCAGCGGGTCGCAGGGGCCGGGGGCGAAATCACCGCCGTCTACGCCTGTCCCTTCCACGCCGATGGCGTGGTCGAGGGCTACATCCATCCGGACCATCCCGACCGGAAGCCGAACCCCGGCATGATCCTCCGCGCCGTCGCCGACCTCGGCATCGACCGGGCGCGGTCCTTCATGATCGGCGACCAGCCCTCCGACATGGAGGCGGCGCGCCGGGCGGACGTGGCGGGCTACCTGTTCAGGGACGGCGACCTGGACGCGTTCGTCACGCAGGTTCTAGGGGAGCGATCGGAGGCCCCTGTGGGATTTCCTGCTCCGATGAATTAAGCTCCCGGGCCGACCTCGCCGGAGCCGCAATGACCCAGACCTACACCGACCGCCGCTGGACCAGCGCCGACGGCCTCAGCCTCTATGCGCGCGACTATGCGGCCGCCGCCGGTCCGGCGCGCCTGCCGGTCATCGCCATCCATGGCCTGACCCGCAACGCCGCCGACTTCGAGACCATTGCACCGCTGATCGCCCAGAGCGGCCGCCGGGTGCTGGCGGTCGATGTCCGCGGTCGGGGACTGTCGGATCGGGCGCCGGACCCGATGACCTATCAGCCGGTCACCTATGCCCAGGATGTGCTGGCCCTGCTGCAACAGGCCGGCATCGAGCGCGCCGTCTTCCTTGGCACCTCCATGGGCGGGCTGATCACCATGGCGCTGGCCGCGCTCCGCTCCAGGGTCGTTGCCGCCGCCATCCTCAACGACATCGGCCCCGAGGTCGCGAAGGAAGGGCTGGCGCGGATCATGGCCTACTCCGGCAAGTCGGTCGACACGCCGACGTGGGAGGCGGCGGCGGCCTATGCGAAGTCGATCAATGCCGTCGCCCTGCCGCATTACACCGACGCCGACTGGATGGCCTTCGCCCGGCGCGTCTTCCGCATCGGGACCGAGGGCGCCCCGGTGCTGGACTACGATCCTGACATCGCCGTGCCAATCCGCGCGGCGGGCCCCAAGGCGCTGGTTCCCAATCTGTGGCCGATGTTCAGCCGTCTGGCCCGTGGCCGCCCCGTCCTGCTGGTGCGCGGCGAGACGTCGGACCTCCTCAGCGCTGATATCGCCGCGAAGATGCGCCGCCGCGCGCCGAAGATGGACTTTGTCGAGGTCGCCGGCGTCGGCCACGCGCCCATGCTGGATGAGCCGGACGCGAAGGCGGCGATCTTTCCGTTCCTGAGCGAGGTTCCGTAAGAAAGGCAGCAGGCAGGAGGCAGCCGGCAGCAGATGCAGTCTACGCCTGAAGCCGCCGCCGTCCCTTTTTCTCCTGCCTACTGCCTGCTGCCTGCTGCCTGTCGCTTCAGTCCGGCACGTTCGCCTCCAGCTCGTCCAGCCACACCCGCGCCGTGGCGTCGGACGGCGCGCGCCAGTCGCCGCGGGGGGACAGGGAGCCGCCGGTGACGACCTTGGGGCCGTTCGGCAGGGCTGAGCGCTTGTACTGGCTGGTCTCGAAGAAGCGGACCAGGAATTTGCGCAGCCACGACTTGATCACCGGCAGGTCGTAGGCGACCCGCTCCTCGTCCTCGGCGCCGACCGGCCAGGCGCCGGTGGCCGGGTCCTTCCAGGCCTGATGCGCCAGATACGCCACCTTCGACGGCTTCAGCCCGAAGCGGGTGATGTAGAACAAGAAGAAGTCGTTCAGCGCATAAGGCCCGACCGTCCCCTCGGTCGACTGGAGCCTGCCGTCGTCGCCGGCGGGCACCAGCTCGGGGGAGATTTCGGTGCCGAGAATGCCGTGCAGCACCTCCGCCGTTTCCCCCTCGTGCTCCTTCGTCGCCACCCAGCGGATCAGGTGCCGGATCAGCGTCTTCGCCACGCCGCCGTTGACGTTGTAGTGGCTCATGTGGTCGCCGACGCCGTAGGTGGCCCAGCCCAGCGCCAGTTCAGACAGGTCGCCGGTGCCCAGCACGAAGGCGCGGTGCTGGTTGGCCAGACGGAACAGATAGTCGGTCCGCAGTCCCGCCTGCACGTTCTCGAAAGTGATGTCGTGGACAGGTTCGCCCATGGCGAAGGCGTGGCCGATATCGCCGAGCATCTGGGTCGCCGTCGGGCGGATGTCGATCTCGGACCCGGTGATCCCCAACGCCCTCATCAGCCGCCAGGCGTTGGACTTCGTGCCCTCCGAGGTGGCGAAGCCCGGCATGGTGAAGCCGAGAATGTTGGCGTGCGGCAGGCCCAGCCGGTCGAAGGCGCGACAGGCCACCAGCAGGGCATGTGTCGAGTCCAGCCCGCCCGAAACGCCGATGACGATACGCTCGCCGTTGGTCGCCTTCATACGCCGCATCAGGCCCTGGACCTGGATGTTGAAGGCCTCGAAACAGTCCTGATCCAGCCGCTTCGGATCGTCGGGCACGAAGGGGAATCGGTCCAGCGGCCGGATCAGGTCGCCCGGGGCGGCCTCTTCCCGCGCTTCGAACAGCACCCGCTCGAACAGATAGCCGTCCAGTTCGTCGCGGGCGCAGTCGGCGAAGGTGCCGTTGCGCAGCCGGTCGAGTCCGATCCGCTCGATGTCGACGTCGGCGACGGTCAGATGGCTCTCCATCGAGAACCGCTCGCCGCTGGCCAGACAGGCCCCAAGTTCGTGGACGGTGGCCTGCCCGTCCCACGCCAGATCGGTGGTGCTCTCGCCCCATCCCGAGGCGGCGAAGACATAGGCCGCCATGGCGCGGGCCGACTGGCTGGCGCACAGCAGGGCCCGCTCGTCCGCCTTGCCGATCAGAATGTTGGACGCCGAAAGGTTCAGCAGAATGCGCGCTCCGGCCAGTGCGGCGCGCGTCGAGGGCGGTTGCGGGGCCCAGAAGTCCTCGCAGATTTCCGCGGCGAAGACGAAGCCGGGCCGGTCGATCGCCTCGAAAATCAGACCGGGGGCAAAATCCACAGTCTCGCCGTTCAGCAGGACGGTGTCTTCCGACCGGCTGGCGGCGGGGGCAAACCAGCGCTTCTCGTAATATTCCCGATAGTTGGGCAGGTAGGTCTTCGGCAC
>DASRWP010000114.1:0-1756 GCA_035654535.1 Brevundimonas sp. | reverse complement strand
AGCGGGTCCGACCCGATGCAGCTGTTCACCGCCACGGAGGCGGCCCAGACCGCACCGACGGTGAACTTCGACGCGATCAACCCGGCCGCTCAGCCGGGAGGCGCCGCGCCGGGAGTTGCGCCCGGCTCCGCACCCCCCGTCGCCGGACCAGCTGTCACGCCGCCGCCGCAACCCGCCCTGCCCCCGGCTGCGACGGCTCAGTGATCCACGCCCGGGCGTCGCGAGAGGTGACCAGAGCCGCCGCCGTCCTGACGGCGCTGCTCGCCCTCCTGTGGCTGGCGCCGCTGACTTCGGCGTCGGCGCAGCCCGGCCCGACCTTTCCGGCACTCAGCGGACGGGTCGTCGATCAGAGCGACCTGATCTCCGCCCCGAAGGAACTGGAGCTTTCCGAAAAGCTCGCGGCGCTTGAGCGTGACACGACCGACCAGCTTGTTGTCGTGACGGTTCCGGACCTGCAGGGCTACGAAATCGAAGAGTACGGCTACCAGCTCGGCCGGGCCTGGGGCATCGGCCAACAGGGCAAGAACAACGGCGCCCTGCTGATCGTTGCGCCGAAGGAGCGGAAGGTCCGCATCGAGGCGGGCTATGGCCTCGAGCCGGTCCTGACCGACGCCTTGTCTGCGCTGATCATCCAGAACGAGATTCTGCCATCCTTCCGCCAAGGCTTCTTCGAGCGCGGCATAATGCAGGGCGTGGACGCCATTGACCGCCAATTGCGTCTCGACCCTGCCGAGGCCCAAGCCCGCGCGGCGACGGCGGAGGCGCCGAAATCCTCCCCGCCCATCGGGGTCGCCGGCGTCATCGGCATCATCTTCCTGCTGCTTCTTCTACGGATGATGGGCGGAGCGGGGCGTGGCCGGCGACGCGGCGGGGGCATGGCGCCAGTCATGATCTGGGCGGCTTCCGAAGCCCTCCGGGGCAGCGGTAGACGAGGAGGAGGCTTTGGCGGCGGCGGCTTCGGCGGCGGCGGCGGCTTCGGCGGCGGGGGCGGCGGTTTCGGCGGCGGGGGAGCGTCAGGCGGATGGTGACCTCTGTTGAGACAGACATGCACGCGCGGGTCGCTGCGGCGATCCGGGCCGAGGAGACCCGCACCTCCGGCGAGATTTTTTGTGTCATGGCGCGCCGGGTTTCCAGCTACCGGGACGTATCGCTCGGTTACGCGGCTGCAGCAGCGCTGATCCTGCCGCTGGCGCTCATCCCTGCAGGTTTCGACCCTGCCTGGGTGCCCGGGATGGGAGGGAGCTGGCGTGCGGCTCACCTCGCGTCGGGGGATCTCGCGATCGGCCAGGCCCTTGCCGCATACGCCCTGATCCAGGCGACGGTGTTCCTGATCGTCCTCCTCGTAACCTCCATCCCGGTGGTGACCCGATGGGTGACACCCCGCGCCATCCGGCGAGAACGCGTCCGCGAGGCCGCCCTGCAGCAGTTTCTCGCCCACGGCCTGCACGTCACCGAGGAGCGGACGGGCGTCCTGATCTTCGCCGCCGTTGCAGACCATCAGGTCGAGGTCATCGCTGACGAAGGCATCCACAGCCGGGTCGATCAGGACGTGTGGGCGGAAGCCGTCGATGCCCTCACCCGAGGCCTGAAGCGCGGTGATCCGGCAACCGGATTCGTCGATGCGGTTGCAGTCTGCGGCGGCGTGCTGGCTCAGCACTTCCCCCCCGCGCCGCGCAACCTCAACGAGGTCGAGGACAAGCTGGTGATCATCTGACGGGTTCCGGCCATCGCCGCTATGGCGTCTCATTGTTCGTGG
>DASRWP010000113.1:0-4126 GCA_035654535.1 Brevundimonas sp. | reverse complement strand
CGTTTTCCGACATCGCCAACGGCGTGTCGCGCGACTACGGCTTCTGGCTGGACGACGCCTTCGCCTCGGGGGGCTCCGTCGGCTACGACCACAAGGTGATGGGCATCACCGCGCGCGGCGCGTGGGAGGCGGTGAAGCGGCATTTCCGTGAGGCCGGCAAGGACATCCAGACCGAGCCCTTCACCGTGGTCGGCGTCGGCGACATGAGCGGCGACGTGTTCGGCAACGGTATGCTGTTGTCGAAGGCGATCAAGCTGGTGGCGGCCTTCGATCACCGCGACATCTTCATCGATCCGAACCCCGATCCGGCGAGTTCGTGGACCGAGCGCGAACGTATGTTCCGCCTCCCACGCTCGTCCTGGCAGGACTACGACCTGTCGAAGATCTCGAAGGGCGGCGGCGTCTTCTCACGGGGCGCCAAGTCGATCGAACTGTCGCCCGAGATCAAGGCCGCGCTGGACATCCCGGAGGACTCGCTCGATCCGGCCGGCCTGATGAAGGCCATCCTCAAGGCTCCAGCGGACCTGCTCTATCTCGGCGGTATCGGCACCTATGTGAAGGCGCCGCACGAGTCCGACGCCCAGGTCGGCGACAAGGCCAATGACGCCATCCGCATCGATGGGGCTGAGCTGAGGGTCAAGGTCGTCGGGGAGGGGGCCAACCTCGGTCTGACGCAGGCGGGGCGAATCGCCTTCGCCCGCTCAGGCGGCCGGATCAACACCGACGCCATCGACAACTCGGCCGGGGTCGACAGCTCCGACCACGAGGTCAACATCAAGATCCTGACCGGCGCCGCGATCGCCTCCGGCGCGCTCAAGGCCGGGGACCGCGACGCGCTGCTGGCGTCGATGACCGACGAAGTCGGGCTGAAGGTGCTGGTTCACAACTACGACCAGACGCTGGCGGTCTCTCTGCAGGAGGCGGAAGGGCCGGCCGCGCTCGACGCCCAGCAGCGCTTCATGCAGTGGCTCGGCTCCAGGGGTAAACTGGATCGGAAGGTCGAGGGGCTGCCTGACGACCTGAAACTGGCCGAGATGAAGGCCGCCGGTCAGGCCCTGACCCGGCCCGAGCTGGCGGTGCTGACCGCCTATTCCAAGCTGGAGCTGTTCGACGACATCGTCGCGACGAGCGCGCCGGACGACGCCTTCTTCAAACAGACGCTGGTCCGATACTTCCCGGAGCCGCTGGCGAAGTTCGAATCCGACATGCAGCGCCACCGCCTGCGCCGCGAGATCATCTCGACCATCCTGTCGAACGAGATCGTCAACATGGCGGGGCCGACCTTCCCCGAACGGCTGCGTCAGTCGGCGCGGTGCGACACTGCGGCGCTGGTCATCGCCTTCGAGGCGGCGCGGCAGGTGTTCCGCCTCGACGCGGCATGGGACGCGGTTTCGGCGCTGGACCTGAAAATCCCGGCCGCGGCCCAGACCGC
The DNA here is from genome assembly GCA_035654535.1 of Brevundimonas sp. Lineage (GTDB taxonomy): Bacteria > Pseudomonadota > Alphaproteobacteria > Caulobacterales > Caulobacteraceae > Brevundimonas. Next base: position 2,694 of record DASRWP010000113.1, on the reverse strand, counting down.
GCTGTATCAGGAGATCGCCACCGTCCTGAGACGCCAGACCTTCTGGCTGGCGCGGCGGGCGATGCGACCGGGCGCGACGGTCGATGGCCTGATCGAGGCCTATCGTCCGGCGGCCGACGCGCTGCGGGCGGCGGGCGGCTCGGTGCTGTCGCGGTTCGAAAAGGCGCGGCTGGAAAGCCGGGTCCAGACCTTTGTCGATCTGGGGGCTTCGGCGGCGATGGCCCGCGATTTCGCCATGCTGCAGCCGCTGGTCGCGACCGCCGACATCGCCGATCTGGCGAAGGAGGCCAAGTGGCCAGAGCCGGCCATGGCCACGCTCTATCATCAGGTCGGCGCGGCGTTCGACTTCGACCGTCTCCGGGCGGCGGCCGGCGCCGTTCCGTCTGCGGATCATTTCGACCGCTTGGCTGTCCGCCGCCTGATCGAGGACCTTATGGCCGAACAGGCCGTCCTGACGCGCGCGGTGGCGAAGGCCTCGGCGGTCTCGGTCGGCTCCAGCGAGAAGGCCGCCGAAATGGCGGTGGACGCGTGGATTGGACCGCGGTTGCAGACGGTGGAAGGCGTCCGCGCCTCGGTCGACGAGATCGAGGCCTCTGGCGCCGGGTGGACCTTCGCCAAACTGACCATCGCCAACAGCGTCATCCGTGAGATAGCGTCCGCCGTGGGCTAGCCTCCGGCGCCCCGAGGAGAGCTTCGATGCCGCGCAAATTCCTAGTCGTGGTCGACGACAGCCCCGAGTTCGAGGCGGCGTTGCGCTACGCCGCCCGCCGCGCGCGCTCGACGGGCGGCCGGGTGGCGTTGCTGCGCGTCATTCCGCCCGCGGCCTCTGACGCCCACTGGGCGGGGGTGCGCGACGAGATCGAGCGCCAGACGCGGCTCGAGGCCGAGACCCTGCTCAACAAATGGGCCGAGGATGCGCTGACCCGGTCCGGCAGCGCGCCGGTGCTGCTGCTCGAGCGGGGCGAACCTCAGAACGCCATCCGTAAGGTCGTCGGCGAAGACCCCGAGATCAAGATTCTGGTCCTCGCCGCCGGCGGCGGCGTCCGCGGCCCCGGCCCGCTGGTCGCCGCCGTGGTCAGACAGGGAGCCGCCTTCACCGGCCGCAAGCTTCCGGTCACGATCGTCCCGGGCGAGCTGACCGAGAAGGACATCGAGGATCTGGCTTAAGAGCCATGTCTTCCCGCCTGCGCATGCCTGAACGCAGGCTGGTTCGTCACAAAGAACACGAAGAAGAACCACGAAGGACACCAAGCGCCTGCGCCCGGTCCTGCGCGCAGCGCCTTCATTTTCGGGAGCAGGATCGCCTGCGGCGCCTCGGGCTTGGCCCCTTCGTGTCCTTTGTGCCTCTCCCTTTGTGCCCTTCGTGACGAACCTCCTCTCCGCCCGCATCCGCCGCGGCTGAAGGGTTCGCAAGTCTTGAACCTCCGCCCACGAGGGCGCATCTGACCGCCATGTTCATCCAGACCGAACCGACCCCCAATCCGAATGTGCTCAAGTTCCTGCCCGGCCGTGAGGTCTCGGCCCAGCCGCGCGAGTACCGCACCATCGACGAAGCCGCCGCTTCGCCGCTGGCTGAGGGGCTGTTTGCGCTCGAAGGCGTGGCCGGCGTCTTCTATGGGGCTGATTATATCTCGGTAACGAGACAGCGCGACGGGCCGGACTGGAGCCAGATGAAGGCGCCGATCCTTTCGGCGATCATGGACCAGTTCGTGTCGGGCCGGCCGCTGGTCCAGGACGATGGCGTAACGGCCGATACGGCCGAGGACACCGAGATCGTGGCCGAGATCAAGCAACTGCTCGACAGCCGCATCCGCCCGGCGGTCGCTCAGGACGGCGGCGACATCCTGTTCGACGGGTTCGACGAAGAAACCGGGGTCCTGACCCTCCGCATGCGGGGCGCCTGCGCCGGCTGCCCCTCGTCGTCGGCCACGCTCAAGTCCGGGGTCGAGCAGATGATGAGGCATTATGTGCCCGAGGTGACCCGGGTCGAGCAGGTGTTGTAGGTCGGCGCGCCAACGACCCACCTCGGTCGTCGATCCTCCTGAAACAAAATCGTTCTCGATTCCCGATGGAGAGGGCGCCATTCTCCCACCGTGCCCCGGTTCGAAAGCGACATCGACGCCCGGCGTCTCGGAGAAGCCCTCGCGGCACTGCGTCGCGAGCAGGGGCTGAGTCAGGCGGAGGCCGGGCGACAGGCGGGCATGACGAGTCAGGGCTGGGGACTGTACGAATCGGGACGCCGGCCGGGCCTGTTCCGGCCTGACGTCCAGCGAAGGCTGACGCAGGCCATCGGGACGTCGCCGGAGGCCCTGGCGCTCGCCGTGGGGACAGCCGCTCCCGATCCGGTCCAGCCGCTCCTGACGGGCGTTGAAAGCGCCGGGCGGACCTTTGACGGCCCGCCGTCCGACCGGACGCCGCGTCGGCGCCTGCAGTTGTCGAACGATGACCTCGCGCCATGGGCCGCCTCGGGCGTGACGCTGGAGTACCAGCCCGGCCGCTGGCCCCGGCGGGATCAGGGCTGCGTGATCGAGACGGCGGACGGCCAGCTATTGGTGCGGCTCTACGACCGTGCGGACGCCGAGATGATCGTGGTGCGCGGGGGGCCGGGCGGTCTGGCGTCGGAGGAACGGATCGCGCGCGCATCGGCGCGGTCAGTCTCGGCCGTCACCGCGCGGCTGGAAGGATGATGAAACG
>DASRWP010000112.1:0-8931 GCA_035654535.1 Brevundimonas sp. | reverse complement strand
CGTCCATGACCACGACGAGGAAGGGCATGGGTTCGGGGCGGATCTTCTCGGATTCGTAGACCGGGCGGCCCTGCTCGTCGAAGCCGGTCTGGACGGTGCGTTCGAAATGCTCGCCCTTGGCCACAGCCTCGCGGGCGCGCTCGTTGTAGGAGGCGATGTTCCGCACGCCCAGCTTGGACATGCGGCGGTAGCGGTCCTCCATCTCGCGCACGGTCCATTTGAGCGCGACGACGGCCTTTTTCGGATCGGTGACGACGGGGGCCAGCAGGTGCGGGATGCCGTCATAAACCGACAGCTCCAGCATCTTTGGGTCGATCATGATGAAGCGGCACTCGGCGGGCGTCAGCCGGTAGAGGATCGACAGGATCATGGCGTTGACCCCGACCGACTTGCCCGAGCCGGTGGTGCCGGCGATCAGCAGGTGGGGCATGCGCGCCAGGTCGGCGACATAGGGCTCGCCGCCGATGGTCTCGCCAAGCGCGAGCGGCAGCAGGTGCGCCGGCTTGTCGTATTCGGTCGAGGCCAGCAGGTCGCGCAGATAGACGGTCTCGCGCTTCGCATTGGGCAGTTCGATGCCGATGGCGTTGCGGCCGGGCACGACGGAGATGCGGCAGGCGCGGGCGGACATGGAGCGGGCGATGTCGTCGCTCAGGGCCACCACGCGGCCGTGCTTGACCCCGGGAGCGGGCACCAGCTCGTACAGGGTGACGACGGGGCCGGGACGGATCTGGTCGATCACGCCGCGCACGCCGAACTCCTGCAGCACGCCCTCCAGCATTTTGGCGTTCTGCTTCAGCGCCTCTTCGTCAACCGAGGCGACCCGCTTGGCGGGCTTGGTCAGCATGCCGAGCGGCGGCAGGTCGAAACCGGTCGAGGGTTTGGCGAAGTCGAAAGCGGCCTGGCTGTCGTCGAGCTCGCGGCGCGAGGCCTTCGGGGCTTTTGCGGCGGCGACCCTGGGCTCGGGCGCGCCGCGCACCGGCTCGGGCCCGTCCCACGGCGGCGCGTCGGCGGCGGGGTCGAGTGCGACGGGGGGGTAGTCTTCAGGCTCCGGCTCGGGCCGGGGACGCGGCGAGGCCTTGGCGGAAGCACGCGCATTCCGGGCCGGCGCCCGGCCGGTGGAGCGGCGGCTGGACCAGGTCAGGGCGTCGCCGATGTCCGAGAGCCGCAGGCCGATGGCGTATCCGATGGCCCACAGGGCGGCCGGCAGGAAGACGACGCCGGCGATGATCGGCGCTCCGGGCAGACGCAGCGCCTCGCAGGCCATGCGGATCAGACCAACCACGGCGTCGCCCCACAGGCCGCCAAGGCCGGCGGCCAACGGCCAGGCGGCGGGCTGGGTCAGAGCCGACAGGGCTGCGGACAGCGCCAGCACGCCGACGGTCGCCGACAGCGACTTCAGCGGCGTCGGCTTCAACCGCTGCTGGATCACGTCGCCAATGGCGGCGGACAGACCGAAGGCCGTCAGCAGCAGGGCCGCGGGCCAGGCGGCCAGACCCAGCGACTGCATGAACAGGTCAGCGAAGAGGGCCCCGTTCATGCCCAGCCAGTTGGTCGGCGCCGCGCCGGACGCAGCATTGAGGCTGGGATCGGCCGGGTTCCAGGAAGCCAGCCCCGCCAGAAGCAGGGCGGCCAGCAGAGCCTGCAGCACGCCCCGGAACCTGACCGCGACGGGCGCGCCCCACAGGATGCGGGCGCCGGTCCAGGCGCGCTGACCGATGGCGAAGGCGGCGGACATGCGGGGGCGGTCTCCGGACGACGGGTTTGGTCCGTTGTGACCCCGGCAAGGTTAAAGGGCTGTTTACTTTAGCCGGCAGCAGGCAGGAGGTAGCAGGCAGCAGAAGGAAGCTGTCAGGCTTGATGGGCGAGCGCACGCCGCATCCTTGCCTGCTGCCTGCTGCCTGCTGCCTGCTGCCTGCTGCCTGCTGCCTGCTGCCTATTCGTCGCACTGGACGGGGCTCGCGCGCGGCGCGACAACGACACATGAGCACGCCCGACCGTTATGACGTCATCATCGCCGGGGCCGGCATGGCGGGGGCGACGTTCGCGCTGGCGGCGGCGCAGGGCGGGCTGCGGGCCGCGCTGGTCGATCCGCAGCCGTTTCCGCAGCAGCTGGCGCCGACGTTCGACGGGCGTTCGACCGCGATCGCTTATTCGACTTTCCGGATGCTGGATGCGCTTGGCGTCGGGGCGGCGCTGCGACGGCACGCCTGCCGGATGGACCGAATTCTGGTGACCGACGGCCGACGTCCGGGGGCGGCCACGCGGTCCGCGTCGTCCGCCTTCCTGCGCTTCGACGCCGACGAGATCGGCGACCGCACCGACGGGGAGCCGCTCGGCTACATGGTCGAGAACCGGCGTATCCGGGCGGCGCTGGCCGACGCTGTTACGGCCGCAGGGATCGACGTGCGGGCGCCGGCGGCGGTCGCCGCGGTGGACGCGGGCCCGGCCCGGACTGCGGTGACTCTGGCCGATGGACAGGTGCTGGAGGCGGCGCTGGCAGTCGGAGCCGAGGGCCGCGGGTCATTGGTGCGCAAGGCCGCGGGGATCGACACGGTCGGCTGGAGGTATGGCCAGAGCGGCGTGGTCGCCACCGTGTCGCTGGGCCGGGACCACGGCAATGTGGCGCATGAGTATTTCCTGCCGTCAGGTCCTTTCGCCATCCTGCCGCTGACCGAACGCCGCGCCAGTCTGGTCTGGACCGAAAGCACGCGCCGGGCCGAGGCGCTGCGGGATGCCTCCGACGAAGCCTTTCACGCCCATCTGATGCGCCGGTTCGGCGATTTCCTCGATGGCATCTCGGTCGTGGGACCGCGCTTCGTCTATCCGCTGTCGCTGCAACTGGCGGAGAAATTGACCGGCCCACGCACCGCCCTGATCGGAGACGCGGCCCACGCCGTGCACCCCGTGGCCGGACAGGGCCTGAACATGGGGCTGAAGGACGCCGCCGCTCTGGCCGAGGTGCTGGTCGAGGCGATGCGACTGGGCGAGGACATCGGGGCGGAGACCGTGCTGGACCGCTACGCCCGCTGGCGGCGGTTCGACAACACCGCGCTGGCGGCCGGGTTCGACGGCTTCGTTCGTCTGTTCTCCACCGATCTGCCGCCCGTCCGACTGGCGCGCGGGCTCGGCATCGCCGCCGTCAACCGCATCGCTCCCCTCAGGCGGGCCTTCATGCAGGAGGCGGGCGGCGCGAGGGGTGATTTGCCGCGGCTGCTGAGGGGCGAGGCGGTCTAGCCACTAGCCACCAGCCATTTTAGTCCAACACCCGCGCCTCTTCCGGGAGCATGATCGGGACGCCGTCGCGGATCGGGTAGGCCAGTTTGGCGCCCTTCGAAACCAGCTCCTGGCGATCACGGTCGTAGGTCAGCTTGCCGCGCGTTACGGGGCAGACCAGCACCTCAAGCAGGCGGGGATCGACGGAGGCGGGGGTGTGGAAAGCGTCGCTCATGAGGGCATTTATTGCATGGAGGGCGCCTCGCCGTCGCCATCTCCGGCGGCGTCGATGGTCATCAGGGCGGTGAGGACGGCGGAGCGGTCAGTCAGGGACGCGGCTTCCAGCAGGGCCTGTTTCTCGGGCGGCTCGAACGGCAGGGCCATGGACAGGCTGTTGATCAGGGCCTCGGGCGGCGCCGTCTCGGCGGTGTCCCAGTCGATGTCGAGACCGCGGGTCTCGAGATAGGCGCGCAGGGCGTCAAGCAGGGCGTCGCGGTCGAGACCGACGTCATCCACCGGCGGCGCGGCGAGATCGAGCTCGAAGGCGCTAAAGTCGGCGCGAATCTGGCGGTAGGGCGTCTGGGTCGGCAGTTCGCTGGCAAGGCGGAAGCGGGCGCAGCCGGTCAGGGTGATCAGATAGCGGCCGTCCGAGGTCTCGGCGAAGCTGGTAATCCGGCCCGCGCAGCCGACCGGCGACAGGCCCGGCAGACGGCGCGAGCCCGACTGCGGCTGGACCATGCCGATGATCCGGTCGCCCGCCATCGCATCGTCGATCATGTTCAGATAGCGCGGCTCGAAGATATTGAGCGGCAACTGGCCGCGCGGCAGCAGGATGGCGCCCGGCAGGGGAAACACCGGGATCACCTGCGGCAGGTCGGCGGCCTTGACGTAGCCCTGCGCCATCCGGATCCCCTAGGCGAACAGGATCGAGGAGAGGCGACGGCGGCCGTCGCGGGCGATGTCGGAGGATCCGCCCGCGGCCTCGAACACGACCAGCAGCTGCTTGCGGGCGGCCTGCTCGTTCCACTCGCGGTCGGCGGCGACGATGGTCAGGAGGCTGTCGACCGCGCCCTTCAGGTCGCCGGCCGAGGCCTGCGCCAAAGACAGGTCGTAGCGGGCCTGGTGGTCGGCGGGGTCGGCGGCGACCCGGGCCTCAAGCTCGGCGGCCGGGCCGGCGGGGGCCGCAGACGCGAGGGCCAGCTGGGCGCGGACCGACTGGACCTGGGGGTTCTTCGCATCGGCAGGGGCCATGGCGATGGTCTGGCGCGCCTGTTCGACGTCTCCGTCGGCGAGATAGACACGGGCCATGCCGGCGATGGCCGCTTCATTCTCCGGCTCCAGCGTCAGCACCTGCGCGAAGGCCTGGGCGGCGCCGCCCAGGTCGTTCAGCGACAGCGATTCCTCGCCGAGCGACAGCAACTGCTCGACGTCGGAGTTGGCGCTCTCGCCGCCAGTGAGCTTCTCGATGAAGGCCTTGAGCTGGCTCTCCGGCACCGCGCCCTGGAAGCCATCGACCGGCTGGCCGTTGACAAAGGCGTAGACGGTCGGGATCGACTGGACCCGCAACTGCCCCGCGTAGGCGGGGTTCTTGTCGACGTCGATCTTGACCAGCTTGACCTTGCCGCCGGCGGCGCGGACAGCCTTTTCGATCATCGGCGTCAGCGTCCGGCAAGGGCCGCACCAGGTCGCCCAGAAGTCCACCAGCACCGGCTGTTCCTTCGAGGCGGCAATGACGTCGGCCATGAAGCCGGCGTCGGAGCCCTCCTTGATCAGGTCGTCCGGAAGCGCGGTGGGGTCGGCGAGGCTCATCAGAATTCCTGTCGTGACATGACGTAACGCTGCACCGGTCAGATGGTCGCTTGGACCTTCGCCATCAAGTCGGTTCCCCGCCGGCGCCGGCAGGACTGAGTTTCCAGCGGATCTTGGTCTCGGAGTCGGTGCGGGCCGAGCCGCGCACCACGATCTGCAGCGAGCGCCGGGTCAGACCCTCGTCGATGTGAACCGAAGGTTCGATCGCCACGTCCGGCCCGTCGGTCCGAAACCACCAGCCGCGCCCCGAATGGCCGCGCAGCAGGATTGAGCGCCGGTCACGGGCCAGCGAAGCCTGCACGCCCGGCTCCAGCTGGAACCGGACCGCATAGGGGGCGGCGATGGCGCGCGTGACGTCCTTCTGGTCCGAGGCCGGGTGAAGCCGCTCCTCGGCCCGAAGTTCGTCCAGCCGCTGATCCAGATACAGCCGGCGCTGATGCAGCAGGCCGTATTCGTGCACCCAGCCGTCATGCTCGGCCTCGAGCCAGACAGCGCCCTCGCCGTCGCGTTGGTTGACCTCGAGATGCATGGGCCGACCGACCAGTCGGTGGCCGAGCAGCTCGCCGCGCCAGCCGCCGAGCGGCTCGCCCGTCGAGGTCTCGCCGAGCGTGAGGGTCGAGTGTCCGGGGCCAAGGCGCAGGCCCTGACGGTCGGCCGCAGCGGCGGTCCAGCCGCAGCCGGTTACGATCCGGTCCTTGCCGCAGACGACCTCGAGCGCAAGCGGCTGGGCGCAGGCCGAGCTGGACCAGGCGCCACGCGCCGGCGCCGCGACATCGGCGGCGACTGTCAGCAGCGGGCTGCGGACCCGGACCATACCGCCGACGACGCCCGTCGCAGCGTCCTGCGCGGCCTCGTCGTGGGCGCGGGCGGCGGCCACTCGCTCGGCTGTCGAGGGCCCGCCGCCCTGGAATGCGGCCAGCCGGCCGTCGGGCAGGGTCTGAACGCGAAGGGCGGCGGTAAGGCGCTGAATCGCCGCGCGGACCGGGGCCGGGGTTGATTCCGATATCTGCGACAGGGCGTCGTCCAGCGTCAGCAGGTCGAGCAGCAGTTCCAGCCCCGCTTCCGGGCTCCGGCTTGCGTGCCCGCCGTCCGCTCCGACCGTCTGGTCAAGCGCGCCCGTCAGACCACGCAGGGCGCTTCGGCGAAGGGCGGCGCCGGCGGGCCCGGCGAGAACGCAGCCCGCGACGGCGGCGCACGTCAGACGTTCGGCCTTCCCCGCGAGGTCGCCGGGCGGGCGTAGAAGCTGGCGGCCCTGCCGCCCCAGCACGTCCGCCAGTTTGAGCCGCTCGGCCTCGGTGGCCGCCTGCCCCATGCGCCGGGCGGCGCAGGCCAGGTTGAATGTGCGCCGGGCGAGGATGGGCGGGTCCCATGCGAACGGGGACCAGCGGGCGAAGGTCGCGGCCCACGCCAGCGTGAGCCGCACGGCCTCGCGGGCGCCGCGCTCACCCTGCAGCATCAGCGACGGCAGCCACGCAAAGGCGTGCAGCTGCGTGGCGAAGGAACGGCTGGGACTGGGCCGGTTCCATGGGTCTTCCGGCGCGCGCGCTTCGAGGCCGGAGCCGGCGAGGATGAACTTGCCCGCGAGAGTCACCGTGCCGGGGGCCGCATCGACGGGCCGGAAGTCCCGGGGTGTCGCCGCGAAACCGACGCCGCCCCGACCGCCGAGGGTCAGGGTGTAGCCCGGCAGGCCGTAGAGCTCGATCCACAGCTGGCGGGTCAGCAGCCTGCCCAGCACCGCCGGCCACAGGCCGGGCGCCGAGGCGCCGCCGGTGGTCCGCACCGGGGTCCGCATCGGCGCGCCGCGCAGGCCGGGGATTTCGCCGGGGGCGGGGCCGTCGGCCTCGATACGCGAGAAAGGACCGACGGGACTCATGCTGCCGCGGGCCGGGCGGCTTTCAGCGCGGCGATGTTGGCGGCGTAGGCCCCGGCGCCGCCCCGGAACACCGCCGTACCGGCCACGAGCGCATCGGCTCCCGCGGCGACACAGGCCCCCGCGTTAGCCGCCGTGACCCCGCCATCGACCTGCAGCACCGCCTTCGATCCGGCGCGGTCCAGAAGCATGCGGGTCCGCTCGATCTTGCCCAGCGTGGCGTCGATGAAGGATTGACCCCCGAAGCCGGGATTGACGGACATCAGCAGCACCAGATCAACAAGATCGACGACGTCCTCGACCACCGACACAGGCGTGCCCGGGTTCAGGACGACGCCGGCCCTTGCGCCGAGCTGGCGGATGCGGCCCAGAGTGCGATGAAGGTGCGGTCCGCTCTCCGGATGGACCGTCAGGATGTCGGCCCCGGCCTCGCGATAGGCCTCCAGCCACGGATCGACGGGGGCGACCATCAGGTGGACGTCGAACGGCAGGGCGGTGTGGGGTCGCAGGGCCTTCACGACATCAGGGCCGATGGTGATGTTCGGCACGAAATGGCCGTCCATGACATCGACATGAACCCAGTCGGCGCCCGCCGCCTCGATCGCGGCCACCTCCTCGCCGAGTCGGGCGAAGTCGCTGGCGAGGATCGACGGGCAGATCAGGGGCGCGGCCATGTCAGCGGGATAAGGCGGGTCGCGGGCGGGAGCAAGGCGCTGGCTTGGGTTCGGGCGCTTCGGGCGCTAAATGGCGCCAACGCCGCCGAAGGGAGAGTCCAGTGAGCGAACATGTCGCAACCGTGGAATGGAGCCGGGGCGATCAGGCCTTCGGCGACCATCGCTACTCCCGCGTTCACGACTGGCGGTTCGACGGCGGCGCGGTGGTGCGGGGCTCCCCCGCCCTGTCCGCCGTGCCGGAGCCGATGTCCGACCCGACGGCGGTAGACCCTGAAGAGGCTTTGGTGGCTGCCGTTTCGAGCTGCCACATGCTGTTTTTTCTCTCCATCGCCTGCAAGGCGGGGTTCGTCGTGGAGTCCTATCGCGACGACGCTGTCGGCCTGCTGGAACCGGACGCGCGCGGGAGGTCCTCGATCACGAAGGTGACGCTCAAACCGGTCGTCGCCTTCCTGGGAGCGGCGCCCGATCTGGACACGTTTCAGGCCTTGCACCATCAGGCCCACGAGATTTGCTACGTCGCGAACTCGATCCGCTCGGAGATCGTCCTGGAGCCCAGCCTCGGCTGATCGGACTCAGGCGGCCGGCGCGGCGGCGGCGTCCTCCAGCAGGGCGGTGAAGCGGCGAATGGCCTCGCGCGCCAGTTCCGGGTTGTGACGCATCGGCGGGGCGTTCATCGGTTCGTCAAAGCTGTGCGAGCCGTCCGCCACCCACGTCTCGACCTCGACGCCGCAGTTTCGGATCATGCCGTGGACCTGCTCGGCGTTCCGCACGGTGGTCAGGTGGTCGGTGCGTGCGATCACCGCGAGAGTCTTCGGACAGTGCCGCCATGGCCGCATCCGGTTGCTCGCCGCGAAGCCGACGTAGGGATAGGCGAGGTAGGCGGCCAGCACCTTGTCGAGCGGCGCGGCGCCCGGATCCGCGACGCCCAGAGCGGGCCCGGAGCGGTCGGCGCTCATCGCCTCCATGATCCCCCACCCGCCGTGGCTCCAGCCGGCGATGGCCAGCTTAGACGCGTCCACATCACCGCGGCGGGCCACCCCGTCGATCGCCGCGAGGACGTCGCCCGCCCGCTCCCAGCCGCGCAGCAGAAGGCCGGTGCACACGGTGGCGAGGGCGAAGCCGCGGCTCCATCCGCGCGAGGCGTAGGAGTCGATGATGAAGGCCCGCCAGCCGGCCGCCTTCGCCGCTTCGGCATACTGCAGCAGGTGATCCCTCAGGCCGCCGCAGCCGTGGAACAGAATAACCGCCGGCCGTGGCCGGTCGTCGTCCGGTCCGACGACGACGGCATGCGGCTCGAGGCGGGCCCAGCGTTGCGAGAGGGTGTCCATCGGCGGCACCATACCGGGCACGGTTGGCGGCTCGAAG
>DASRWP010000111.1:0-2260 GCA_035654535.1 Brevundimonas sp. | reverse complement strand
CCGGAGTCCTCGAGCAGGACCGTCGCCTCGACCACGACGTCGAGCGCGGCCGCTCCTTCGTCGAGCCGCGCCTTCATCGCCTCCACCACCTCGCGCATGTGCGCGGCCTCGCGGCTGTAGTCCACGCCGCGCCGGGCGCCTGCGCCGCCGTGAAGGATGAGGGCCGTCATACCAGGTTCGTCTCCGTTCGCCCTTTCAAAGGCGCGTGGGGCTGATTAGCGTCACCGGTGAACGCGCGCCACGGGGGCGGCGGTCCCGACCGAAAGAAGTTTGATGCGCGCAGTCCTGTCCAAGGCTCCCGGCGGTCCCGAGACGCTCGTCGTCGAAGAGGTGCTGGACCCCCGCCCCGGCAAGGGCGAGGTGGTGATCGACGTCCGCGCCATCGGCGTCAACTTCCCGGACACCCTGATCATCGAGGATCGCTACCAGTTCAAACCGCAGCGGCCGTTCTCGCCCGGCGGCGAGGTGGCGGGCGTGGTCGAGGCGATCGGCGAGGGCGTCACCGGCGTGCGCAAGGGCGACCGCGTCATCGCCGTGCCCGGGTGGGGCGGCATGGTCGAGCGGCTCGCTGTTCCAGCCGCCTCGGTAATGAAGATGCCGGACGGCATGGACTTCCAGACCGCTGCGGCGCTGACGATGACCTATGGCACTTCATACTACGCGTTGAAGGATCGGGCGCAGCTGAAGGCGGGGGAAAGCCTGCTGGTCCTGGGCGCGGCCGGCGGCGTCGGCGTGGCCGCGGTGGAGCTGGGCAAGGCCATGGGCGCGCACGTGATCGCCGCGGCCTCGACCAACGACAAGGTCCAGTTCGCGCTGGAGGCGGGGGCCGACAACGGCCTGATCTATCCGGCCGGCAAGATGGACAAGGCGGCGCAGAAGGAGCTGTCGGGCGAGCTGAAACTGGCCTCGGGCCGCGACGGGCCGGACGTGGTCTACGACGCCGTCGGCGGCGACTATTGCGAACCGGCGCTCCGGGCCATGGACTGGAACGGGCGCTATCTGGTGGTGGGTTTTCCCGCGGGCATCCCCGCGCTGCCGCTGAACCTGACGCTGCTAAAGTCGGTATCCGTGATCGGGGTGTTCTGGGGCGCGGCCGTGGTGCGCGATCCCGCCGCCCACGCCGCTAACATGGCCGACCTGTTCCGCTTCTGGAGCGAGGGCAAGATCAAGCCGCGCATCAGCCGGACTTTCCCCCTGGAACGCGCACACGAGGCGATTCAGGCGCTGGGCGACCGCTCGGTCATGGGCAAGGTCGTGGTGACGGTCGAGAGCTGAACCGCCGGAGATCTTGATCCGCACTCGATAACGGCGTTACCTGAGCGCGATTGTCGGCGCCGGCGCCTCGCCGGAGCGGAGGGCGGAGAGACGGACATGAGATCGCTGGCTGTGATCTACGGCGTGCTGGCCTACGGTATTTTCTTCGTCACCTTCCTGTACGCCATCGGCTTCGTGGGGAATTTCGCCGTCCCGAAGACGATCGATTCGGGAGTCGCAGGGCCCGTCGGGACGGCAATCGCCGTCAACCTCATCTTGCTGGGCGTTTTCGCCGTCCAGCACAGCGTCATGGCCCGGCCGGCGTTCAAGGCATGGTGGACCCGAATCGTGCCGCCGCCGGTCGAACGCTCCACCTATGTGCTTCTCGCCAGCCTCGCGCTGATCCTGTTGTTCTGGCAGTGGCGGCCGCTGCCGACCGTGGTCTGGAGCGTGCCCGAAGGCGCGGCCTCAATGGCGGTCATGGCGGTGTTCTGGCTGGGCTGGGGCACGGTGCTGCTGTCCACCTTCCTGATCAACCACTTCGACCTGTTCGGCTTGCGGCAGGTCTGGGCCTATCGGCGCAACCGCGAGATCCCCCCGTCGGATTTCAGAACGCCCCTGTTCTACCGCGTCGTTCGCCACCCGCTGTATCTGGGCTTCATCATCGCCTTCTTCGCCGCGCCGGTGATGAGCGTGGGGCGGCTGATGTTCGCGGCGGCCACGACGGCCTACATCCTGATCGCCATCCAGCTGGAGGAGCGGGACCTCGGAGCCGCATTCGGCGACCGGTACCGCGATTACCGGACGAAGGTTGGGATGCTGTTGCCGCTCCCGCCGCTGTGGGGCCGACGGCCTGCGGACTGAAGGCTCGTCAGTCCTGCCGCAAACGCTCCAGCGCCGCGTCCGCCTGCTCCTTGTGCCGCCGTTTAATGTTCGCGCCCAGGGTGGCGATCACGGCGGTGATCACGGCCGCGTCGTCGGTGAAGCCGATGCCGGCGAAGATGTC
>DASRWP010000110.1:0-4776 GCA_035654535.1 Brevundimonas sp. | reverse complement strand
CGGGACAGCCTGGATGGACCGACCGATCTTGACCAGGGCATCAGCGGCACGGCAACCGAGTCCAATATCGTGCCGACGGACTCTAACGGTCTGGCCTATAGCCGCACCACCGGTCAGGTGCTGAATATCGTCTACCTGACCGCAGCGGTTGCGACCGGCGGCGGCTTCTTCCCGAACGGCGTCAACGGCACGATCAACAAAAGCGGCGCCTGAGACTTTCACTTAAGTCCGATGAAAGGCCCCGAACTCTGTTCGGGGCCTTTTTCGTCTCAGCGGAAGCCCGACGTCAAAAAGGCCGCCCCGGGTTCCGGGACGGCCTCATGACATGGTCGACGGCCTAGAACCGGTAGGCCATTCCGATCCGGAAGGCGTGGGTGTTGAACTCGTCACTGCTGCGTATGGTATCGGTGCCAGCGGTGCTCGGCGGCAGGATGAACGGGTTGGTGGCCGGGGCGGCGCCTCGACCAAACCGCACGACGAAATCATCCTCTACATCGAAGGATGTGTAGAGATACTCCGCAATGACGCTCAGTCGCGGCGTGAGGCGATATTCGACGCCCCCGCCACCCTGCCAGCCATCCAGATCCTGCTCATCCTCGGAAACGGTCGTGAACTCGTTGACGCCGTTGCTCGAGAAAAACCGGTTGTCGATCTTCCCGACAGCCACCCCGCCCGTGGCGTACAAAAGCGCAGGGCCGGCCGCGTAGCCGAGCCGCAACCTGGCGGCGGTTGTACTCTGAAGATGACGCTTGAAGGTGTAGGAAGCGGGGGTGGTGCTGAAGCCGGTCACGCTGTCTTCGGCATCCGACCCGCCAACCTCGGCGATAGCCCCGACGACAAAGGCTCCCCACTGATAGTCGTACCCAAACCGTAAGGCGGCTTCCACGCCCCCCTTGTCGTCATCGCACCCGCCGGCTGCGGATGTGCCATTTGAAGAACCGCCGCAGAAGCCTGGAGAAAAGGCGTCCCCGCCACTAACCGTCGTTACGGCTTCTCCGAATGTACCGTCAAGATTTCGGTCAAACAGCAGCACCTCATCTTCTTCGTCATCGGTGCTCAGCGAGCCGCCGACGATTCCAACGGAGAAGCCCGTCCAATCCGGAATGGCCTGCGCCGCAGCACCGCTGGCGGCCCCTGACACCAAAACGATCGCGGCTCCAGCCGCCAAGACATGTCTCATGGTTCCCTCCTGCCGAACGGATCGCGGCTGGAGTTGAAACACCGCAGAGGTCCGAATGATGCCTGCCGGATCGCTGGTTTTGTCAGCCTGAACTGAGCCCGGCTTCAGGCCTGCGGCGCGATCCGCCAGATCGTGTTCGAGAGGTCGTCCGCCACCAGCAGGATGCGTCGCTGCGGGTCGAAAGTGACGCCGACTGGTCTTCCCCTGGCGCGGCCATCCTCCGTGCGGAAGCCGGTGACGAAATCGACCGGCGGTCCCGAGGGCCGTCCTTCCGAGAACGGCACCCAGACGACCTTGTACCCCGACGGATCAGGCCGGTTCCAACTGCCGTGCTCGCCGATGAATGCGCCCTGCGCGAAGCGTCCGCCAAATCCGCCATTGGTCGCAAAGGACAATCCGAGGGCGGCGACGTGGGAGCCGAGAGCATAGTCGGGCGCGATGGCCCGCGCGACCAGTTCGGGCCTCTGCGGGCGGACCCGAGGGTCGATGTTCTGGCCCCAATAGCTGTAGGGCCAGCCGTAGAAGGCGCCTTCCCGCACGGATGTCAGATAGTCCGGAACCAGCTGGGCTCCGATCTCGTCGCGCTCGTTGACCACCGCCCACAGCGCCGCGGTCTGCGGCTCGATGGCCAGCGCAGTGGGATTGCGGATGCCGGTGGCGACAGTGCGCCGCGCCCCCGTTGCCCGATCAATCGCCCAGACGACCGCACGCTCCTCCTCCACCGCCATCCCGCGTTCGCCGACATTGCTGTTGGAGCCGATCCCGACGTAGAGCGTCAGACCGTCCGCGCTGGCTGTCAGCGACTTGGTCCAGTGATGGTTGATCTGCGACGGGAGCCTCGACACCAACTGACCGGGCGCGGTGACGCGGGTCTGGCCGGCCCGCCAGGGGAAGCGCAGCAAGGCGCCCTGGTTGGCGACGTAGATATATCCTTCTACGAAGGCGAGGCCGTACGGAGCGTCCAGATTGTCGATGAAGACGCTGCGCACTTCCGGCCGGCCGTCGTTGTCCGCGTCCCGCAGCAGGGTCACGCGGTCGCCGCCCTCGACCTTGGTGTTCCCTTGCTTCTTGATGAAGCCCGCGATGACATCCTTGGGCCTGAGCGGCGGCGCCTTGCCGCCACGGCCTTCCGCCACCAGGACGTCGCCATTCGGCAGGATCAGCATCTGCCGCGGAATCCGCAGGTCCGTAGCCAGCGCCGTGACCGTGAAACCGGCTGGAACGGCGGGCGTCTGATTTCCCCAGCCGACCGGCTTTGAGATATTCATCGCCGGGATGAGAGTCTGGTTGACCTCCGGCAGGTCAGGCGAAGGCCCGGTCTGGTTCAGGCCGGATTTATCCTGGCCGCAGCCCGCCAGCGACAGACCCACCGCAGCGCAGATCATCCCTCGCCGGATCATCGCGCCATACTCCGTGCAAGCAGGCTGGAGTGAGCAATGAAACCGGCCGCGAGCGCGAGTACAGTGCAGAGGATCGACAGCGCCAGACCGAGGGTTCCAACCGAACTCCAGCCGTCCTGGCTGTGTTTGAACGCGTTGACGAGCCCGACAACCCACATGCTCGCCAGCACGCTGACATAGATCAGGCTTCGCCGACGTCCGGGACCGCGCAGATTGAGAACCAGGCCGATCAGCGCCCAGAGCAACACCAGCCCGCCGAACAGCAGGGCGCCGCAGATCAGCCATGCGGAGAAGTTGGTCCACTGAACCTGCGCTGTGCGAAGGTAGACGATATCGGTGACAAGGGCGCTGCTGAACAGGGCGACGGGAAAGGCCAGCAGGATGGCGTGAAGGGGGTTCGGAGGGCCTCCGACCGATGTCCGCTCCGCAGCCATCGCGCCACCTCCCATCCGTCGTGATCGAGCGTTACGGTGAAAATCCCCCCGCCCGCCATTGGTTCACCTGCCCGGCGGAGATCGGGATTGGCCCAAGGCTCCGGCTCGGGCTATGCCACCCGCCAGCAGCCTTGCGGTGCGGAGAGAGCCAGACATGAATGCGCCGCTGCTCGTCGCCCGCGCCGGCTGGCGCTTCTGGATCGACCGCGGCGGCACCTTCACCGATATCGTGGCTCGCGCGCCGGACGGTCGCCTCCACACCCGCAAGCTGCTTTCCGACAACCCCGAACAGTATGCGGACGCGGCCGTTGCGGGCGTCCGCAGCCTGCTGACGGCCGGGCCGGGGGCGTTGCCCGAGGGCCTTGTCGACAGCATCCGGATGGGCACCACAGTCGCGACCAACGCCCTGCTTGAGCGCAAGGGCGCGCCGACGCTGCTCGCGATCACGCGAGGCTTCGGCGACGCCCTGCGTATCGGCTGGCAGAGCCGGCCAGACATCTTCGCCCGTCGCATCGTCCTGAACGGGCAACTGTACGCCGCGGTGGCCGAGATCGGCGAGCGGGTCCGCGCTGACGGGGCCGTGGAAATGCCGTTGGACGAAGATCGGGCCCGCGCTGATCTGACGGCAGCCCGCGCCGGAGGTCTTCGCGCGATCGCCATTGTCCTGATGCATGGCTGGCGCTTCACCGCCCACGAGACGCGACTGGCTGAGATTGCCCGCGAGGTCGGGTTCGATCAGGTCTCGCTCAGCCACGAGGTCGGGGCGCTCATCAAGCTGATCGGGCGCGGCGACACGACGGTCGCGGACGCCTACCTTTCGCCCGTCCTGCGCGCCTACGTCGATCGCGTCGGCGCTGATCTCGGGGCGGCGACGCCGCTGCTGTTCATGCAGTCGAGCGGCGGCCTGACGGCGGCGGACGCCTTCCGGGGCAAGGACGCCATCCTGTCGGGCCCCGCGGGCGGTGTGGTGGGCATGGCCCAGACGGCGCGGGCCGCAGGCTTCGACAGGGTCATCGGCTTCGACATGGGCGGCACTTCGACCGACGTGTCGCATTTCGCGGGCGACTACGAGCGGGTGTCCGAGGCGGTCGTGGCCGGAGTCCGGCTGCGCGCGCCGATGCTCAGCATCCATACGGTCGCGGCGGGCGGCGGCTCGATCTGCCGCTTTGACGGGTCGCGCTTGCGGGTGGGACCCGAGTCCGCCGGCGCGGTCCCCGGACCAGCCGCCTACCGGCGTGGGGGCCCCCTGACCATCACGGACTGCAACGTGATGCTGGGCAAGCTGAGGTCCGACCAGTTTCCTGCCGTTTTTGGACCGGGCGGCGACCAGCCGCTCGACGTGTCGGTTGTGCATGAGAAATTCGAGACCCTTGCGGCCGAGGTGGCGCGCGTCACGGGCAGGGCGACAACCCCGCAGGCGCTTGCGGCCGGCTTCATCACCATCGCGGTCCAGAACATGGCCGAAGCGATCAAATCGGTCTCCATCCAGCGCGGCTATGACGTCACCCGCTACGTCCTGAACTGCTTCGGCGGCGCAGGAGGCCAGCACGCCTGCCTCGTCGCGGACGCCCTCGGTATAAGCCGGGTGATGCTGCATCCATTCGCCGGCGTCCTGTCGGCTTACGGCATGGGTCTGGCAGACGTGCGCGCGATCCGTCAGGCGACAGTGGCCTGCCCCATGACGCCGGCCGGCGACGACGAACTTGGCCGTAGGGCGGAGGCCCTGTGAGCCGCCAGCAGGCCATGTGCCTCGGCGCACAGG
>DASRWP010000109.1:0-5022 GCA_035654535.1 Brevundimonas sp. | reverse complement strand
CTCAGGATCTGCTGATCCGTGGCGGTCCGATCTATACGGGCGTGGACGCAGCCCCGACCGCCGAGGCGGTGCTGATCCGCGACGGCCGCATTGTCTGGGTCGGCGCCCAGGAGGACCAGCCCGCGGTCCCGGCCGATGTGCCGACCATCGATCTTCAGGGAGCAGCCCTGTTCCCCGGCTTCACCGACGGTCACGCCCACCTGGACGGGATCGGCTGGCGGGAGCTGACGCTCAACCTCGAGGGCTCGGCCTCGGTCGCCGAGGCGATGGGGCGGCTGACCGCGTGGGCGGGAGCGCACCCCGACGGTCCGATTGTCGGACGGGGCTGGATCGAGACGCACTGGCCGGAGGGGCGTTTCCTGACCGCCGCCGATCTGGACGCCGCAGCGCCCGGGCGGATCGTGCTGCTGGGCCGCGCGGACGGGCACGCTGTCGTCGCTTCATCGGCGGCCCTCGCCGCGGCGGGCGTCGACGCCAACACCGTGGCGCCTCCAGGCGGCGAGATCCTCAAGGGGCCGGACGGACGGCCGACCGGCCTGCTGGTGGACGCCGCCGAGGGGCTCGTGGCCAGCCTGGCGCCGCAGGCCGACCCCGCCGCCCTGCGAGAGGCCTATAGCGCCGGCTTCCGGGTCGAGGCCGCCTATGGCTGGACCGGTGTCCACTTCATGAGCGCGCCGTGGAAGGACATCCCGCTGCTGGAAGAGATGGCGAAGGCCGGCGAGGCCCCTCTGCGCATCTACAACAGCGTCACCCCGGACGGCGCCGCGGCGCTGATCGCCGGCGGCCCGCGCAGCGTCGCTGATGGTCGCATCATCACCCGGGCGGTGAAATACTACGCCGACGGCGCCCTGGGCTCGCGCGGCGCCGCCCTGTTCGAGCCCTACGCCGACCGGCCCGACACCACCGGCCTGATGCAGATCACCGAGCAGGAGATCGTACCCCTGTATCAGGCGGCGCTCCGGGGCGGCATCCAGATCGCCACCCACGCCATCGGCGATCTCGGCAACGCCTCGGTGATCGAGTGGTACCAGCAGGCCTTGGCCGGGGTCCGACCGAGCGAGCGACTGAATGGCGCGGACGTGCGCTGGCGGATCGAGCACGCACAGGTTCTGCGCCCCGTCGATTACCGCTGGTTCGAGGAACTGCCGATCATCGCCTCGATGCAGCCCAGCCACGCCATCGGCGACCTGCATTTCGCCCCGGCCCGGCTCGGCGACGCCCGGCTGGACGGCGCCTATGCCTGGCGCAGCTTGGCGGACATGGGCGTGATAGTGGTCGGCGGCTCGGACGCGCCGGTTGAGCGCGGATCGCCGCTGATCGAATTTTACGCCGCTGTCGCGCGCCGCGACCTTGACGGAAATCAGGGGCCGGACTGGCGCGCGGGCGAAGCCGTCGACCGCGCCACGGCGCTGAAAATGTTCACGCTCTGGCCTGCCTACGCCAGCTTCCGGGAAGGCGAGCTGGGCACCATCGAGGTCGGCAAGCGGGCCGACCTGACAGCCTTCGATGTGGATCTGATGACGGCTCCGGCTGCCGACATTCCGAAGGGCAAGGCGGTCCTGACCGTGGTCGACGGGGTCGTGGTTCACCGCGCCGACTGACCGCTCCGCAACGCACGGCGGGCGCGGTCACGGCTGTTCGCCTTGATGAAGTCGCCCGTTGCCCGTAAGGCTGCGGCGGCTCCGCGGGCGTGATGTAGTGGTAGCCTGAAAGCTTCCCAAGCTTTTCGTGCGGGTTCGATTCCCGCCGCCCGCTCCAGCCCCCCCACGCGCCGGGCCCCTTCGTCCATACGGCGATCGGTCCGGCCCGGGGGCGCGGAAGTCAGCAACGCCCCGATATCCGCGCGCGTTCATCCGGCCTGTTCGCGCACACCTGACGGCCGCCCGCGGTCCGGCGCGCGGACTATCTGGAAGGACACCGCATGGTTCCCACCCTCCGCTTCACCGGTGCGTCGATCGCATCCGCCCTGCTGCTGACGGCCTGCTCCGATAATAGAGCCGAGCCGGCCGACGCGCCGACCGCCGTGGGGACTCCGGTGGCAGCCGCACCCGCGCCGCCGGTCGGCGCCGCCTCCTCATCGGCCCCGCCGCAGGCCGCGACCGGCGCGGCCCTCGCCGTCGACAGCGAAGGGCTGCGGTTTTTCTCACGCTCCACCGGGTCCGCCACGCCCCTCGCGTTTGGGCTCGACGCCGCACAGGTGCTGAGCGTTCTGGAGCGCAACCGCGGCCCCGCCGCGCGCGGAACCAACGAGAGCTGCGGCGCCGGTCCGGTTCAGTACGCGAACTGGGCCGACGGGCTCAGCCTCGTTTTCCAGAACGGCCGCTTCGTCGGCTGGGGCCTCGACGGGCGCGCGGCCGGAGCCGTCCGGACCGCCAACGGCATCGGGCCCGGATCAACCCGTGCAGAGCTCGACGAGGCGTTCGGGACCGTGACGGTGAGCCAGACCTCGCTCGGAACCGAGTTCGCGGCCGGCGAGATTTTCGGCGTGCTCGACGGCCCGGGCCCCGGCGCCAAAATCACCGACATGTGGGCCGGGGTGAGCTGCGTCGCCCGCTAGGGACGCAGGCCCGCCCCGGCCGAGGCCCTATTCGACCCGCGCGACCTCGACGTCGCGTCCCTCAAGAATCGCCTGCACGCTGTCATCGCCTGCCAGGTGGGCGGCGCCCACCGCAATGAAGGCCGTGCCCGAACCCTCCAGCATTTTCTGGATCTGCCCGGCCCAGTCGGTGTTCCGCTGGACCAGCAGGGCCTGATAGACGGCCGGCGACTCGGTGCGCATCTCCTCGACGGACACCGCCTCGAAGGCTTCGATGTCGCCTGACGCCCAGGTGTCGACCATACGGTCCAATTCGACGGTCGCGTCCTCCCAGGCGTCCAGCACGGAGCGCAGGAAGGCGACCTGGTCGGCTTCGGACATACCCGCAAGGATGCCGATCTGCTTGTCGATCGTCTCGAGCCCGTGGATCGGCTTGCCGGCCGCTTCGGCGCGCTGCTTCAGCACCAGCTCGACCCCGGACTGGGGGTCGTAGCCGGCCTTGACCAGCGGAGCCATGGACAGGGTCAGGCCGGCGAACCACGGACGGAAGACATTCAGCTGCGCGGCCGGCAGCCCCGCTGACGCGGCGGCGGCGTTCAGCTCCGACATTTCGGCTTCGGTCAACAGGCCGGACAGCGGCCGGTCAGGCGAAACGCCGTGCTGCCGGATCAGCGGCAGGAGGGCGGCCTGGTCGTCGGGGTTTGAAATCTCGAACCAGATCTGGTCGGCGCTGTCGAACGCCGCGTCGACCTTTGGCGAGCCCCAGGCGGTGGTGGGCCGAAGCACGTGAACCGTCCCGAACAGATACAGGGTCGAGTCGGCGTCGCGGATCACCCAAAGGGCGGGGCCCGCGCCCTGGGCCTGCGGAACGGCCCGGACCACGGCGGCGGCCTCGACCGATTGCGCGATGGCCTGGAGGGGCTGGAAGGCGACGGCCCCGGCCAGACCCAGGCCGAGAACGGCCCCGAGGGCGGTGCGGCACAGGCGCGCGGCCCGTGATGACAGGGAAGGTGAAGTCATGGGGAGAAATCCTTGCGGAAGCGAGTGACGGAGGTGTGTCCGGATCGAGTTAGTGGATGCCGCGCCGGGCGGCGGCGATCATTGAGGAGATGAAATAGACGCCCATCAGAAGGCCCATGAGACCCCAGGCGCTGACGCTCTGCACGAGGCCTAGGCGCTCGGCCGCGGCGTAGACGAACAGGCCGAGCTGGAGCGCCCAGAAGGCCATGGCGCTGGTCTCGGACATGATCCGGCGGAGCATCTCGTCGGCCGCCCGCCAAAGCATGAGATTGGCGGCGCTCTGCAAGGCGAGCAGGATCAGCACAATGCCCATGACGACCTCGGCCGACGCCCAGGCCGAACCGAACACGGGCAGCAGGAACATGATCCCCGCCAGCAGCATGACAGTCACCTGCAACAGTCCGCAGCCCCGGGGCACGGTCGACGGGCGGGTCGCCACCACAAAGGCGCTGATCAGCCCCGTGCCGATCAGGATGATCGACATGACTACCGCCATCTCGTCCTCCCATCTGGTCAGGAGACCATCCGTCACGGTGGCGGCGGCGAAGCCGGCGGCGCCGCCCAGGGCGGCCAGCAGGATGAACAGGGCGGCCTTGCGCGCCCACGACGGCCGGGGCGATTCGATGAGAGCGTTCATGATCAGTCCTCCAGGAAAATCGACTCGATCGGCTGCCCGAAGACACGCGCGATCCGGAAAGCCAGCGGAAGGGACGGGTCGTAGCGGCCCGTCTCGAGCGCGTTCACGGTCTGCCGTGAGACGCCGAGGGCGTCGGCGAGGTCGGCCTGGCTCCAGCCGCGCTCGCCCCGCAGGGTCTTGAGATGGTTGTTCATCGCCGGGCCTCAGCGGTGCTTCAGCCACCAACCCGCCCATGCGAGGACGTAGCCGGCCATCTGGAACAGCAGGATGGCGAACATGCCGCCTGCGACGAGGTCGGGGGCGCTGACGCCGACGCTCTGCGCGGTCGAACCGTCGTCGCGCAGCGTCAAGGTCAGCAGGACGGCCGCGCCGACCGCCATGCCGCTGCAGCCGCCCCACCACCACGCCCATTTGTGGGCCTCGCGCGCGGCCTCATCGATGCCCCGCCACCACCACAGGCAGGCCGCCATCGCGCCGGCCGTGGCGGCGGCCATCATGGCGGCGGTGAGCGCCAGACCAAGGACGCCGTCCTGATCCTGCAGGAGCGCGCCGCCGGCTCCGGCGACGCCGCCCAGCACCACGGCGACGGCCATGACGATCACGAACGCTCGCACGCCGTAAGGCCGTTTCGGTTTTGCGCCCTGGTTCATCAATGCCCCCGTCGAAATGACAAGGGTGTTTTACATGAGCGGACAGCGATGTCAAGCACGCTTGTCAGGCGCCGGCGATCACACGTTCTCGTCGGCCTCGAGCGCCAGCAGCTCGACCGCGTCGACCGCCAACCCCGCGCCGGTCAGTCCTGTCGCCTCGACGCTGCGCAGCTTGCGGG
>DASRWP010000108.1:0-2022 GCA_035654535.1 Brevundimonas sp. | reverse complement strand
GTCCGCGACTACGTCTTCCCGATGTTCCGCGCCAACGCCCTGTACGAGGGCGTTGGCGCGGAACATCGGGAAGACGTAGTCGCGGACGAACTCCTCGCGCAGGTCGTCGATGAAGATGTTCTCGGGCTTGATGCCCAGCTTCAGAGCCTTCTCGCGCGCCGGCGCCAACTCCTCGCCCTGCCCCAGATCGGCGGTGAAGGTCACAACCTCGGCGCCGTATTCCGTCTGCAGCCACTTCAGGATGATGGAGGTGTCGAGGCCGCCGGAATAGGCGAGGACGACCTTCTTGGGCGCGGTCTGGGTCATGGGGCGGTCCTTGGGAGAACGCGGGGAGGCGTTCGGCGGCGTTGCGCGCGCTTAAAGGACCAGAAGCGTGGCGATGCAAGGGCGATGGGCAACCACTGAGCCTCTCCCTCCCGCTTGAGGGCGGGTGGCTGAGCCGCAGATGAAGCCGGGTGGGAGGGGATGGGCGACGCGAGCGCCGGTGTGGATGGATTGCCGAGGCGCCCCCACCCCCTTGCCGCTGCGCGGCAAGGACCCTTCCCCAAGTGGGAGGGAGAGGCTTCATTTCATCCCCACGGCCCCTTGGTCTGCGCAGGGGTGGTCGGCACACTGGTAGTGGCCGGGAGATCTACGGGCTCGGCGAAGACCGGACGCGGCCCCGCGTCCGCCTTCCCTCCCATCTCCATCAGCGCCCGCACGCGGTTGCCCGTCGCCGGATGGGTCGAGAACAGGTTGTCGGCGCCGCGACCGGCCAGCGGATTGATGATGAACAGCTGGCCCGAGGCCGGATTGCGCTCGGCGGTGACGTTGACGATCCGCTTCGACCAGCCCTCGATCTTCTGCAGGGCCGAGGCGAGCGAGACGGGATCGCCGGCGATCTCCGCCCCCACCTTGTCGGCTTCGTATTCGCGGGCGCGGCTGATGGCCATCTGCACCAGACCGGCGGCCATGGGGGCGAGGATCATCAGCGCCAGCGTGCCGACGATGCCGCCCGGCCGCTCGCGGTCGTCGCCGCCGCCGAAGAAGAGGGCGAAATTGGCCAGCATGGCGATGGCCCCGGCGACCGTGGCGGTGACGGTCATGGTCAGGGTGTCGCGGTTCTTCACATGGGCCAGTTCGTGGGCCATCACGCCCCGGATTTCCTCGCGGGTCAGCATGTCCAGCAGGCCGGTGGTGGCGCAGACGGCGGCGTTGGCGGGGTTTCGGCCGGTGGCGAAGGCGTTGGGCTGGTCGTTGGGGATGATGGCGATGGCCGGGCGCGGCAGGCCGGCGTCGCGCGCCATTTGCACCACGTCGCCGACATAGGTGCGGACCACCGCGTTGGGGTGGTTCTCGTCGACCGGCTGGGCCCGATACATCTTCAGCACGATCTTGTCGGCGTTCCAGTAGCTGAACATGTTCATCGCCCCGGCGACGGCGAGGGCGATCAGCATGCCGCCCGTCCCGCCCAGCCACAGGCCGATGGCGCCGAACAGGGCGGTCAGGGCGGCCAGCAGGGTGAAGGTCTTGAGGTGGTTCATGGTCGCGTCTGGTTCGTCGTCACTGGCGCCCCGCCCGCGAATTCCTAAGTTGTCGTTCTGTACGACAAGGCTCAAGGCGAGACCGCTGTGACCGATCATCCCACCCCGCCCTCTCCGGCGCTCAACGCCGATGTTCCGCACGCCACGCCCGAGCGGCCCCTGAGCGAGGCGGCGCGACGGGCCCTGCTGGAGGCGGCCGAACGCCGCGCCGCCGCTTCGGACGTGCAGGCGCCGGTGGAGCACGGCGGACCCCGCGGCGCCGAGCCGACCCGTTACGGCGACTGGGAGAAGAAGGGTCTGGCGGTCGACTTCTAGGGCGCTGTAGCGCCGGAAATCGGGCTGTCGTGGTTAAATTTCACGCCTGCAGGGGAAAGCCGGCGGGTCCCGCTCGCCCCTGCGGTGCAATCCGAACCCTTTCGTTTCCAGAGGCTTACAACGGCTCCGAACGGGAGTCAGAAGCATGCGCATCCTTAACATCGCGGCAGGGGCCGCAGTCCTC
>DASRWP010000107.1:0-6545 GCA_035654535.1 Brevundimonas sp. | reverse complement strand
CGTCGGAACGCAACCCGGCGGGGGCAGGCGCGGGGCTCGTGGGGGCGGGCGGCGTCGGGGCCGGGCGGGCGGGGGCGCGCGGGATCATCGAACCGCTGAAGATGCCGGCGTTCACGGCCTGGGCCTGCGTCTGCGCCGGGCGTGACGGCATGGGCGCGGGCCGGGCAACCTGAGGCTGGACCGCCTGAGGCCGGGTCGCCTGAGGCCGCGGTGGCGGCGGGAGAGGCTGCGGCGTCCGCTCAGGCGGCGGTTCCGGCAAGGGCGGCAGACGCTCGCCCGTAGGCAGCGGCCCGGCGCGGAACACGGTCTGCGGCGGACGGCCCCAGGTCACCGGCCGGCGGAAGGGCTCGGGCGTTCCGTTCAGGGGCTTTTGCGGATCGTTGGACATTCAGGCTCCCGCGCCGCGACGGGCGCGCTTCTCAAACGCACAGGGTGGGCAAGGTGTCCGCCGATCTGGCCCGTTTCGTGACGGATCAGTTCTTCAGCCTGTAGCCGGTCCGGAACATCCAGCCGACGACGACGAGGCAGATTGTGAAGAAGGCCGCCATGGCCGCCACGCTGAGCTCCACCCCGACGTCGCTCACCCCGTAGAAGGCCCAGCGGAAGCCGTCGATCAGATAGACCACCGGATTGAACAGGGTCACGGTTCTCCAGGCGGGCGGCAGCATGTCGATGGAATAGAAGGCCCCGCCCAGGAAGGTCAGGGGCGTGACCACCAGCATGGGGATGAATTGCAGCTGCTCGAAGCTCTGCGACACCAGGCCGATGATGAAGCCGAACAGGCTGAAGGTCACCGAGATCAGCATGAGGAAGCCAAGCATAGCGAGCGGGTGCTGGACCTGGAGCGGGACGAACAGGGCGGCGGTGGCGAGCGTCACCAGGCCGACCAGCATCGACTTGGTCGCGGCCGCGCCGACGTAGGCTGTCACCGTCTCGAGCGGCGAGAGGGGGGCGGACAGTATCTCGTAGATGGTGCCGGTGAATTTGGGGAAATAGATGCCGAAGCTGCCGTTGAAGATCGATTGGGTGAAAACCGACAGCATGACGAGGCCCGGCACGATAAAGGCCCCGTAGGTGACGTCGCCGACCTGTTCCATCCGCCCGCCGATGGCGGCGCCGAACACGACGAAATAGAGCGCCGTCGTGATGACGGGCGTCACCAGACTGCCGAAGACGGTGCGGCGGAACCGGGCCATCTCGAAGCGGTACAGGGCCCACACGCCCCAGCCGTTGACGGTCATGCGGCGGCTCCCGTGCGGGTCGTTCCGGGCCCTGTATCGCTATGCACGAGGCTGACGAAGATGTCCTCCAGCGAGCTCTGGCTGGTGTTCAGGTCCTTGAAGGCGATCCCGAGGTCCGAGAGCCGCCGCAGCAAGGAGGGAACGCCGGTCTTCTCGAGGTTGGAATCGAAGACGTACTCCAGCTCGTGACCCTCGTTCTTCAGCGTCACCTTCCACTCGGCCAGTTCGGCCGGGACGATTTCCAGCGGCTCCTGCAGGTTCAGCGTCAGGGTCTTCTTGCCCAGCTTCTTCATCAGGGCGGCGGTCTCCTCGACCAGGATCAGCTCACCCTTGAGGATCACACCCACCCGGTCGGCCATCTCTTCAGCTTCCTCGATGTAGTGAGTGGTCAGGATGATGGTGACGCCCTTGTCCCTTAGCCCCCGGACGAGGCTCCACATGTCGCGGCGCAGCTCGACGTCGACGCCCGCGGTCGGCTCGTCGAGGAACAGGATATCGGGCTCGTGGCTCAGGGCCTTGGCGATCATCACCCGGCGCTTCATGCCGCCGGACAGGGTCATGATCTTGTCGTTGCGCTTCTCCCACAGGCTCAGGTCGCGCAGCACCTGTTCGATGAAGGCCGGGTTCGGCGCCCTGCCGAACAGGCCGCGGCTGAAGGTCACCGTCGCCAGCACCGTCTCGAAGGCGTCTGTCGTCAGCTCCTGCGGCACGAGGCCGATCTTCGAGCGGGCCGCGCGATAGTCGGTCTGGATGTCGTGGCCGTCGGCGATCACCGTTCCTGACGTCGGGGTGACGATGCCGCAGACGACCGAGATCAGCGTCGTCTTGCCCGCGCCGTTGGGGCCGAGGAGGGCGAATATTTCGCCCTTGCGGATGGTCAGGTCGATGGGCTTGAGGGCTTGCAGCCCGGATTTGTAGGTCTTGGTCAGACCCTTAATTTCAATGACCGGGGCCATGGTTTCTCCTGCAACATCCGGTCACCGGGCGAATATGGCGCCGATTGCCCGGGGCTCAAGGCGCAAGCGTCACAATATGCGCCGTCCGTGCGCGGATCGACGACGGCCAGGGCCGACCGCGGCCGGGTCCAGACAAGCGGAGCCTTTGCGGCGTCCGCGTGTTTTTATGGCCTTCCCCTTCCCCGGAGCCCCGACGCCGCGTGACCGCCTTCGCCGACGCCCGCCATGAAATCCGCCGCCGTCTCGCCGCCCTCGGCGAGGCCGGGCGTAAACGCTCCCCCCTGCTGCGGCGCGTGCCGGCTCTCGACCGGTTGATCGAATGGGCCGCGCGGTCCGGCTACGGCTCCCTTGGTTTCGTCTATCTGTCGGCGGGGGTGCTGACCCTGCTGGCCGCCACGGACCGCATCCGCGACGCGGCCGGCTCCACGGAGGCGACCTTCTGGCTGGCCGAACAGCCGTTCGGCCGGGTCTGGTTGTTCCTTCTGGGCGTGGGGCTGCTCGCCTTCGTGCAGTGGTGCATTCTGCAATCGGTGTTCGACGCCGACCACGCGGGCACGAAGTTGAAGGGGCTGATGAAACGGGCCAGCCATGCCGGCAGCGGTCTGTTCCACGGAATTCTGGCGGTGACCGCCTTCGGACTGCTGGACAACAAGGCGGCCGACCCCAACGCCGCCGAAACGGCGGCCAGTCAGGAAAAGGCGGCCATGGTGCTGAGTCTTCCGTTCGGGGACTGGCTGCTGATCGCCATCGGCCTGGGGATTATCGCCGCCGGCGTCAGCAATATCATCAACGGGCTGCGGGCGGACTTCACGAGGAAGCTGTCCTGTTCGGCCGAGGTTTGCCGTCGCGTCGCGCCCCTGGCCAAGGCGGGCAATGTGGCGCGCGGCGTCTCATTCATACCGCTGGGGATTTTCGTGGTTCTGGGCGGGCTGAACTCGCAGGCCTCGGAAGTGCGCAGCTTCGGCGCCGCGCTGGACGGCCTTGAGGCGCAGCCCGGCGGGCCGTGGATCCTCGCCTTCACCGCCCTGGGGCTGATGGCCTACGGCGCCTTCTCCTTCGTCGAGGCCCGGTACCGCCGCATCCAGCCGCCGCACGATCTCAATCCGCTGAACTGAATTCCCGCGGTGAACGCGTCCGGGCTGAACCTGCGCCGTATCTGCGCTATTCCCCGCCGCCGGAGCCTGTCTCGCCATGCGTATCGCCGCCGCCCTGCTGCTTTCGCTCAGCCTGTCCGCCTGCGTGACCGCCCCGTCGCCTGACGAGGTGCGCGCGCCGCAGCCCGTCCGTGCGGTCGACGCCGAGCGGTTCTACGCCGGCCGCTGGCTCGAGATCGCCCGCCTGCCCATGCGGCTGACCGACGGATGCGTGGCAGGGGCAACCAACTACGTTCGGGTCAATGCGAGCCGGGTGGACGTCCGCGACACCTGTCAGGTCGATACGCCGCAGGGCCGCGAGAAGGCGATCGGCGCACGGGGCGAAATCCTCGATCCGGGGACGAACGCCAAGCTGCGGGTGCGATATTTCGGCGGGTTGGTGACCTGGGACTACTGGGTGCTGGACCACGCCGAGGACTACAGCTGGTTCATCTCGGCTGACCCGACCTTCGACAAGCTCTGGATCTACACCCGCGAGGTGCCGGGTCCGGCCGAGCGGCAGGCGCTGGTCGCGCGGGCGGCGGCGCTGGGCTACGATGTCAGCCGTCTGGAGTTCCCCGCCTTCTAGGTCATGGAGATCCGTCAATGCCCCCTCGTCTCCTGATCGCCGCCGCGGCCCTCGCCGTCGCGAGCTGCGGCGGACCGCAGGCCCTCGATCCAGCGCTTGGATATGGTCCCGACCCTGTTCTGCCGGCGCCGCAGACGTCCTCGTTGCCCCGGGTCAATATCGCCGAGGCTGTGGGCTGGCCCGAGGGGCGGACGCCGATAGCCGCGCCCGGCTTTGAGGTGCAGGCCTTCGCCGCCGGGCTGGACCACCCCCGCTGGCTGTACCGCCTGCCCAATGGCGACATCCTCGTGGCCGAAACCAATGCGCCGCCGAAGCCGGAGGGCAAGCAGGGCGGCCTGCGCGGCTGGGTTCAGGGACTGGTCATGGGGCGGGCCGGGGCCAGGGCGCCGAGCGCCAACCGCATCACCCTGCTTCGCGACGCCGACGGCGACGGGACGGCCGAGACCCGCACCGCCTTTCTGGAAGACCTGACGTCGCCCTTCGGCATGGCGCTGGTGGGCGACACCCTCTACGTCGCCAACGCCGATGCTGTGGTGGCCTTTCCGTATCAGGCCGGCGAGACCCGGATGACCGCGCCTCCACGTCGCGTCGCGGCCCTGCCCGCCGGGCGCAATCATCACTGGACCAAGAGCCTCGTCGCCAGCCGCGACGGATCACGCCTGTATGTCGGGGTCGGATCCAACTCCAACATCGCCGAGCACGGGATGGACGAGGAGGCTGACCGGGCGGCCGTCCTCGAGATCAATCCGGCCACCGGGGCGCGCCGGGTCTTCGCCTCTGGCCTGCGCAATCCCGTCGGGATGGCATGGCAGCCGCAGAGCGGCCGGCTGTGGGTGGCGGTCAACGAGCGCGACGAGCTCGGGAATGATCTCGTGCCGGACTACATGACCTCGGTGACCTCCGGCGGCTTCTACGGCTGGCCCTGGAGCTACTACGGCCAGATCGTGGACGAGCGGGTGAAGCCGGCCAATCCCCTGATGGTCGCACGGGCGCTGAAGCCCGATTACGCCCTTGGCGCCCATACGGCGTCTCTGGGACTGACCTTCGGAGAGGGGAGCGGGTTTCCCGCCCGCTACGCCGGCGGGGCCTTCGTCGGCCAGCACGGGTCGTGGAACCGCGTCCCTCGCAACGGCTATCGGGTGATCTTCGTCCCCTTCGCCAACGGTGCGCCGGCCGGGCCGCCCGAGGACATTCTGACGGGCTTTCTCGACGACGACGGCAAGGCCATGGGTCGGCCGGTCGGCGTTCAGTTCGACGCCCGCGGCGCGCTGCTGGTGGCCGACGACGTCGGCAATGTGATCTGGCGGGTGTCACCGACCGCGGCGCAGTGAAAAAGAAAGCCCCGGCGGAGGATCCGCCGGGGCCTGTCTGTGCGTCCGGCGGTCAGCCCGGCGGCTGAACCAAGATTACCGGCGGCGACGGTTCGCTCGGGACCGGCTCCATCGGAGCCGGGGTCGCCATCGGGACTGGAGCGGTGTTCAGGGTGACCGTAGGCGATGTCGCCGGAGCAGGGGTGGAGGCGGGCGTGGCGGTCAGGGCCGCCACCGGCTCCGGCCGGGTGGTCGCAGCGCGGCGGGCCGGAACGGGGGTCGGCGCTTTCCGCACGGCGGCGGGCGCCGCTTCGACCGGGGCGGGCGATTCGATAACCGGGAGCGCCGTTGGCAGGGTGGCGGCGAGGGCGGTGGTGGCCGGCAGGGGCGTGGAGGTTTCGGCCAGCGGCGCGGCCACGCGCTCCTCGCCGGACATCATCATGGCGACCGTGGCGCCGCCGAGCACCAGCAGTCCGACCGGGGCGAGGATCATCCATGTCCTGACCTGGCCTCCGCCGCGCCGGGCGGCCTTGCCACGCCGGGCGTAGACCGGGACGAAGGGTTCGTCGGTGGAGCGGTCGAGGGCCGGACGTTCGACGCGGTCGTCAAGGCGCAGGCCGTCCCGCGGCGTGTAGGGCGAAATCGGCTCGTTGCGGTACGGCTCGCCGGGATAGGAGACTGACATCGTCGTATTCCTCCAAACAGGTGGAGGAAGAACAACCTTTTCAGATCACGGTTCCGAGTTTCAGATCAGGACACCAAGAAGCACCGTTGTTGCCATATTTGCGGCGACAACGGTGCTGCCTCGGACAAGATTTCAACTCGGCCAAGCTAGAAGTTGTTGATCTCGGAGATGGACAGGACTGCCGGCTGCGGGCTGCCGCTGGAATAAGTGCCAACCCAGATCTCGTATCGGCCGGCGTTCGAACCGAGCGTGATCAGGGGATTGTTGTCTTCGCCGCCGTCGTCGTCGCAGTACCACTCGCCATTCGGCCCGTTGACCACGAGGGTGGTGTCGGACTTGGAGAGCACGGAAATCTTGAGGTTCAGCGAACCCTTGCCGCTCCAGTGGAACCGAAAGTCGGGCGCGCGGGTGATGTAGCCCGAACAGCCGCTGCCGGCGCTTGTCGCGCTGATGTCGCCGCCGGCCCGGAGGCTGACAAGATGAGGATCGGGCGTGAAGCCCGGCGCCAGCGTGATGTCCCCGTAGTTCGGACTGGCGTTGAAGTCCTGGGCCGACGCGGTCCCGGCCAGCGCGAGCGCGGCCGCGCCGCAAGCAAGCAACAGTCTCATGATCTGAAGTTCCCCCGGGCGGT
>DASRWP010000106.1:0-3192 GCA_035654535.1 Brevundimonas sp. | reverse complement strand
GGGACTGGTGGTGTCGCCCCTGATCGCCCTGATGACCGATCAGGTCGAGGCGCTGAAACAGCAGGGGGTCGCGGCGGCCCGGCTGGATTCCGGGGTGTCGCTGGACGACCGGTCGGAGATCTGGCGCGCCGCCCGGGCGGGAGAGCTGGACCTGCTCTACGTCTCGCCCGAAGGGCTGGCCCAGCCGCATCTGATCGACCGGCTGCATACCCTGCCGCTGAGCCTCATCGCCATCGACGAGGCGCACTGCGTCTCGCAATGGGGCCACGACTTCCGCCCGGACTACCGCACCCTCGGGCGGCTGGCGGAGCTGTTTCCCGGCGTGCCCCGGATCGCCGTCACCGCCACCGCCGACGCCCGCACCCGCGACGACATCGTCCGTTCGCTGCGGCTCGAGGGCGCGAGAGTCCTCGTCGACAGCTTCGCCCGCCCGAATCTACAGCTTTCGGCCCTGCGCAAGGAGAACGCCTCGCGGGCAAAGACCGACGCCGCGGTGATCGATCTGGTTCGCCAACGGCGCGGCAAGCCGGGCGTGGTCTACTGCGGCTCGCGCGACGGCTGCGAGCGGGTGGCGCAGGCGCTCAGGGACGCCGGGACCAACGCCATCGCCTATCACGCCGGCATGGACGCCCGCGACCGCGACCGCCGGCTGGAGCGTTTCCTCGCCGAGGACGGGGCGGTGATGGTGGCGACCATCGCCTTCGGCATGGGCGTGGACAAGGCCGACGTCCGCTTCGTCATCCACGCCGACCCGCCGGGCTCGCTGGAGG
Organism: Brevundimonas sp.; assembly: GCA_035654535.1. Classification (GTDB taxonomy): domain Bacteria; phylum Pseudomonadota; class Alphaproteobacteria; order Caulobacterales; family Caulobacteraceae; genus Brevundimonas. The sequence continues at coordinate 2,422 of DASRWP010000106.1, read as the reverse complement.
CCTACTGGCAGGAGATCGGCCGCGCCGGCCGCGACGGGGAACCCGCCGAGGGCATCACCCTCTACGGCCCCTCCGACATCGCCTGGACCCTGAAGCGCCTCGATGGCCGCCCGATGGCCGAGGAGGTCAAGGCGGCGCAGGTCCGCAAGGCGCGTCAGCTCTTCGCCATGCTGGACGGCGCGGCGTGCCGGCCGCAGGCGGTGCGCCGCTATTTTGGCGAGGCGGAGGCGCAACCGTGCGACGTCTGCGACCTGTGCGCCGATCCGCCGGCCGTTTTCGACGCCACCGTGCCCGCGCAAAAGGCGCTGGCGGCGGTGCAGCGGCTCGGCGAACGCTTCGGCAAGACCCGCGTCATCGACCACCTGCTCGGCCGCACGAAGGACGTTCAGCCTTGGGAGACCGCCTTGTCCACTTGGGGCATCGGCGCGGACACCGCCGCCCACACATGGCGCGACGTGCTCGACCACCTGATGTTCGACGGCCTGCTGGCCGAGGACCCCAACGACGGCAAGCCTCTGGTGCGGCTGGGCGATCCCGAGGCGGTGCGCGCCGTCTATCGCGGCGAACGGTCGGTCGAGGTCCGCAGCCTGCCCGCGCGCGTCGGCTCGGGTGCGGCGAAAGAGCGCGTCCGGACCGGCCGCAACGCCGCGCTGGAGACCATGGACGCCGACGTCCGCGCCCGGTTCGAAACCCTGCGCGCCTGGCGCCGCGACCGCGCCGCCGAGCAGCGGGTGCCGCCCTACGTCATCTTCCAGGACAAGACCCTGCTCGAGATCGCCGTCCGCCAGCCCCGCGACCTCGACGCCCTCGCCCACATCTCCGGCGTCGGCCAGTCGAAGATCGACCGCTACGGACCGGCGGTGCTGGCGGCGCTGGGGCGGGGCTGACTGAGTATCCGGGCCGCGAGAGCAGGTTCATCACAACGGCCACGACGAAAAACGACGAACACGACGGACCTGCGCCCTACTTTGCGCGCAGCGCCTTCCAACCCCGCGGAAGGTTGAACGCCTTCGGCGCCTCAAGCTCGGTCCCGTCGTGTTCGTTGTGGTCCTTTGTGTTCGTTGTGACGAACCAGCCGGCCGATCGGACGGCCGCTGGCGCTCGGATAGAAGCCGCTTCCGGAAAAGACCCGCGTTCGTCCGGTAACGATCACGCAAGGTCTTGGAAGGGACGCCTTAAACTTTGGCGGTCACAGTCCGTCGGTGATCCCGAACCGCGCCCCGTCTCCGGTCGACAAACTGGCTCTGGCCGTCGTGCATGCGCCCGAGCGGGCCATCCCCGCGCCCGCCGGCGCGCGTGAGGAATCGCTCCGCATCCTGCTCCAGACCGCCGCCGATTCGGGCGTCTCGATGGTCGCCACCCGCCCCGAAGGCGACGGCGAGCGATGGCTGGGTCAGGCCTGGCCCTTCCCCTCGCCCTTCCAGGTGTCGGTCTGCACCGTCCCCGTCGGCGACGGCGTCGACCGCGTCGAGGCCCGCGCGCGGCGCTCGCTGGAGCGTCTCGGCCTGCCGCGCGGCGACGCCCTGATGATCTCCAACGCCGCCGATCTGGCCGGAACCGAGGGCCGCGCCCTGTGGGACCGGCTGTTGGCGCTCAAGGACCGCGGCCTGTACCGGCGCATCGGCTTTTGCGCCACGGTCGAGGACGGCCCGGCCCTGCTGGCCCGGCGCTTTCAGCCGGACGTGGTCCAGTTGAAGTGCAATCTGCTCGATCAAAGGGCCCAGCATTCCGGCGTCCTCTCCGAGCTGGCGTCGCTGGACGTGGCGGTTCACGCCTCGTCCGTTTTCGCCGACGGCTGGCTGTTCATGAGCGGCGAGGCCCTGCCGCCCGAGATGCACCGTCACGCGCCCACCCTGTCGCGCATCCGCCGCCGTCTGGCCGAGGCCCGGGTGGACCCGATGCAGGCGACCCTCGCCTATGCGCTGGGCCTGCCGGAAGTATCGGCGGTCGTGGCCAGCGTCGCCTCCGCGGCCGAACTGCGGGCGGTGGTCGCCGCCGCCCATGCGCCGACCCCCGCCCTCGACTGGGCCGCCCTGCAGCTGGAGCCGGCGACGGCGGCCGGCTCCAGCCTCCTGCGCGGCAGGATCAGTAGCGCAGCCTGATCCCCGCATACGCCGACCGGCCCGGCTCGCCGTATCCGAACACCTGTTGATACCGCTCGTCAGTCAGGTTCTCGATCCGCGCCGTCAGCGTGACGGCCTCCGTCAGCGCCCACGAGCCGTTCAGGTGGGCGACAACGAAGCTCTCGCGCACCCCGCCGACATCATCCTGATCGCCCTCGGCCCGAACGGTCAGCGCCGCCCTCAGCGTCCGCCCGGTCCAGCCCAGCGTGGCCGAGCCGGCATGCTCGGGCACGCGCAACAGCCGCGCGCCGGTGGCCTCGTCGCGCGCATCGGTCCACCCATAGGCGACTGTGAGGTCG
>DASRWP010000105.1:0-11459 GCA_035654535.1 Brevundimonas sp. | reverse complement strand
CGCTGACCAGCTCGCAGCCGGATTCGTCCTACGTCCGCTTCGCGTCCTCGGACCACAACAACCCGGTTCTGGCGACGTCGGACTATGAAATCCGCCACCGCTTCTCCACCAATGTCAGCTGGACCCGCGCGCTGTGGGGCGACAACGAAACCTCGGTCAACCTGTTCGCCCAGCGGCGTTCGGGCCTGCCGTATTCGTTCGTCTTCCACAACAGCCTGACAAACCGGTTCGACAACGACTTCGGCAACGCAGTGCCGCAGTCCTATTCCGGCGCGTTCGGCACCTCGAACCAGCTGTTCTATGTCCCCGCCACCGACGGCTCCGGCGTTGTGACGGCGACCAGCGACCCGCGGATCAGGTACACCGGCATCGATATTACGGCGTTCAACCAGTTCCTGAACAACACCGGACTGATCAAATACGCCGGCTCGATCGCGCCCCGGAACGCCTTCCGGAGCGCGGCGGTCACGACCGTCGATGTCCGCCTGTCGCAGGAAATCCCCGTGCCGTTCATCCCGACCGGCAAGGTCAAGCTGTACATGGACATCGAAAACTTCGGCAATCTGATCAACGACGACTGGGGCGTGACGGAGCAGTATCCGTTCTACCGCGGCGTCGGCACTGTGGTTCTGGCCTGCCAGACTCCGGGCGGCGCCGGCACTTCGTGCGCTACCCCGGGTGCGGTGTTCAACTATTCGCAGCTGCAGACGCCGAACATCGTTTCGGGCGTGAACAACGCGGCGCTGGCGGGCGAAGCCCGGCGTCCGCAAGCGATCCTGCCGAGCTCCACCTGGCAGATCAAGGTCGGCGCCCGCTTCGAGTTCTAGAGCGCGGGTCCATCCCCAAGTCGCAGAAGGGCGGTCCGGAAACGGGCCGCCCTTTTTCGTCGGCCCGCCTCACGCGAACACAGCTCGCCCGGCCCGTGTTGTAGTCGCGCTCCCGCATGTCTATCTGGCGCGGCTGCCTCCTCGCCGCTCAGGGACACCCCGCTTCATGATCACGCCCGTGCCCGCCGAATGGTCACCCCACCGCGCCATGTGGGTCGGCTGGCCCAGCCATGCCGAGCTGTGGGAAGACAATCTCGCGCCGGCGCAGGCAGAGGTCGAGGCCCTCGTCCGCACCCTGGCCGGTCCCGGGGGCGAGCGGGTCCGGCTGCTCACAGGCGACCCGGAGGCGTTGGCGGGCGCGCTGGCGCGCTTCGACGGCGTGAACAAGGTGGAGGTGGTGGACGGCCGCTTCGGCGACATCTGGCTGCGCGATACCGGGCCGATTTTCGGCACGGGCTCTGCCGCCGCCGCCGCGTTCCGCTTCAACGGCTGGGGCGGCAAATACGAGCTCGAACACGACGATACGGTCGCGGCCCAGATCGGCGCGGCTGCCGGCGTGCCGTTGCAGCGCCACGGCTTCATCCTCGAGGGAGGGGCGTTGGACCACGACGGCGAGGGCACGATCCTGACCACGCGCCAGTGCCTGCTCAATCCCAATCGCAACGCCGGCTGGACCGAGGCGGCGGCCGAGGCCGCGCTGGCCTCGTCGCTCGGGGCGCGCAAGGTGCTGTGGCTGGGCGACGGCCTGCTGAACGACCACACCGACGGCCACGTCGACAACCTCGCCCGCTTCGTCGCGCCGGGCGTGGTCGCCTGCCCCGTCGCCTGGGGCAAGGGCGACCCGAACGACGATGTCTATGACGCTGTCGCCCGCACCCTGTCGCAGATGAGGGACGCCGCCGGCCGCCCGATCTGCGTGCTGCGTCTGCCATCCCCCGGCTTCGTCGGGGACGAGCACGACAAGCCCGTGCCCGCCAGCCACATGAACTTCCTGATCGCCAACGGGGCGGTGATCGTGCCGACCTACGGCGACGACCGGGCGGCTGACCTCGCCTGCCAAGGGCTTGCAACGGTCTTCCCCGACCGCGAGATCATTCCGCTGCCGTCGACCGCCATCCTGTCGGGCGGCGGATCCTTCCACTGCATCTCCCAGCAGGAGCCCGCCTGATGGCCCGCACGATTTCCGTCGCCGCCCTGCAGACCGCCTATGGCGAGGACATGCAGGCGAACATCGACAGAACCATCGACCTGGTCCGTCAGGCTGCCTCGAAAGGTGCGCAAGTCATCCTCCCCAGCGAGCTGTTCCAAGGGCCTTACTTCTGCGTTTCGCAGGAAGAAAAATGGTTTGCGACCGCCCATCCGTGGCGCGATCACCCCTGCGTGACGGCGCTCCAGCCCGTCGCCGCCGAACTGGGCGTGGCCATCCCGGTCTCGATCTTCGAGCGCGAGGGGCCGCATTATTTCAACTCGATGGTCATGGTCGACGCGGATGGCCGCGCGCTGGGGGTCTATCGCAAGAGCCATATCCCCGACGGCCCCGGCTATCAGGAGAAGTATTATTTCAGGCCCGGCGACACCGGCTTCAAGGTCTGGGACACGCGCCACGGCCGGGTCGGCGTCGGCATATGCTGGGACCAGTGGTACCCGGAGACAGCGCGGGCGATGATGCTGCAGGGCGCCGAGGTGCTGTTCTACCCCACCGCCATCGGGTCCGAGCCACATGACAAGGAACTCGATACCGCCGAGCCGTGGCGCCGCGCCATGCAGGGGCACGCGGTCTCCAACGTCGTGCCGGTGGTGGGCGCAAATCGCACCGGGACGGAACACGCCACCGAAGTCGGCCAGACCTTCTACGGATCGTCGTTCATCGCTGATCATCGCGGCGATCTGGTCGAGAGTCTGGGCCGGGACGAGGAGGGCGTGATCGTCCACGCGTTCGATCTCGACTACATCGACCGCCACAGGGCGGCATGGGGCTTCTTCCGGGACCGGAGGACGGACCTCTACGGCGCGCTGACCGCGCCCCGGCCGGCCTGAGCCAAGGCACGCCGCTCGGCGGCGCAGCCCGGACTCGCCAACCCCTCGGCCCGCGCGGCGCGGACCTCCTCGCGGGCCGCGACCATTTCCGTCGCGAAAGCGGGCTCGCGGGCGACCCGGGCGTACAGGCTTCGTCCGAGAGCCTCGCCATCGGCGACGTCGGTAGGCCAGTTCATCCTGCAGATGACGCGACTGCGTCCCAACTCCTGTCCGATCCGGCGGGAGGCGGCGGCCCGATCCGGCGCCAGCTTGGCGAAGAGCTCTCCGTAGGCCGCGCCCGCCACCGCTCCGCTCGCGGGCCATGAAGGGCTGCCCCGCATCGCCTGATCCGCGCGCTGGCAGGGCTCGAGGCCCGGGACCGCCGCCACCGGGCGGGGGCGGGGATGGTCGGCTGAAAGGCGCCGGCTCAACGCGTCGGCGTCTGTCAGCAGGCGCTGCATAAGGCGGCTGAGGGCCGGTCTGGGCCGCTCGCCCAGCCGCGCGCCCAGCGCACAGTCGAAATGCTGGGCCGCGAACGGCGCGCGCAGTTCGGCATGGGCAATGGCCAGCCACCAGCGATCCATCCCCGGTGGGATCTCGGTGAATGCGGAGGCGTCCGGGAAGGCGGCCGGGGCGGCGGGTTCGACGGCCAGCGCCCGATAGTCCGCATCATGAAGAAATCCGGCGACGGATGTCGAGGGCGGCGCAGGCCTTCCGGCGCAGCCCGCCACTGCGAGAACGGCGGCCATCGCGGCCGCGCGTCTCAATTGCCGGCGGTCCAGTCCAGCTGCACGTCGGCTCCGCCCTCCGCGGTGGGGGTCGCCACCACCCGGAGAAGCTTGCCCCGGCCGTCCTCGGCCGCGGCGCCATAGGCCCGGGCGTCGCCCTGGTTCATGGCCATGACCGAGGTCAGTCCCGCCGCCTCGGCTGCAGCCCGATAATAGGCGATGACGGCGTCGGGCGACGACGGCGTTACGAACCGGACAATGCCGCCGGGGCCCGAAGGCCCTTGGGCCAGGGTCGCAGGACCGGCAGGCACGCCTCCGGGATAGATGACCGCAAACGGAGGCGCTCCCGGCGCCGCAGGCTTGCCCTCGACCGCCGGTGGTTCAGGAGAGGCAGAGACCTCGGCGGACGCCGTACTGGTTCCGGCCGGAGCCGCGACTTCGCCGGCCGCCGCCGCTGCCGAGGGCGGCGCGTCCTGCTTGCACCCGGCCACGGCGAGAAGCGCCGTCAGGGCGGCGGCCGCGGTGGTACGCTTCATCCGGCGTCGTCCTCAAAAGAGACTGTGGTCGTCTGGCCAAGGTGGCGCATGGCTGCGGCGACGGCAAGGCAGGTTCGCGCCTCAAGCGAGGCGCCATATGACGCGGGTGTCAGCCGGTCGCAGCGTCCGCTTCGCCGCGCTTGCCTTCGGCAGGATCGCCTGCTGCGCCGAGCCGGTCGGCGCCCGTATTGTTCACGGGGTCGGAGGCGTTGCCAGAAGGCTGGGGCGGCGCGTCCGCAGCCCCTTCGCCGGCCAGACTCTCGTTGATCACATCCTGATCGGGGTCGTTTTCGGAGCCCGTGGCGGCGCCGCCCTGGAGCGATCCCGCCCGTGTGTCCGAGCCCATGCCGCTGCCCGACAGCGCTTCCGTGAGGGCGTCGGCGCGTTGACCCAGATCGGCCTTCTCGCCCATGGCTTCAGCCTCGCGGGCTTCCTCGGTCCGGGTGTCGCTCATATCGGTGCTCCTTCGCTCGACATAGCGGGCGACGAATGACGCGGTTCCCGAACGAAAAGAGCCGGGATCGAATCCCGGCTCTCTCCTTGTTCGCTACCGCTCGCCCCGGATCCAGTCCGGGGCTCGCTGCTTGAGCTTATTTACCGAACAGCTTGGCCCAGCGGCGCTTGTCGCGGTTTTTCCAGGCTCCGCGATGGTAGGCGTCGGAGCCGATCAGGGGGACCACCGTGGTGGCTTCGGCGAACACCATCTGCTCGTGGGTGGTCTGGACCTTGCCCCAGCTGGCGGCTTCCTTGAGCGTCGAGGACGAGCAGGCGCCGTCGCGCACGTCGGCGACCGTAATCTGCACCGCGTATTTGTGCATTTCCGCCTCGATGCCGAGGATTTCCGCGCAGACGACGGTGTCCTGCGCGAAATTCTTCGGCACGCCGCCGCCGACCATGAACAGGCCGGTGACGCCCGCCGCGATCTTGATGTCGGTCAGTTCGCGGAAGTCCGCCACCGCGTCGATCATCAGGTAGGGCTTGCCCTCGGCCATCCGCTCCTTCTGGTGCTTGACCAGACCGAAGCCGGCGGACGAGTCCACGAAAGCCGGGCAGAAGATCGGCACGCCTTCTTCATAGGCGGTCTGGATCAGCGAGCCTTCCTTTTTGGCGTTCCCTTCGGACAGCCACTTGCCCATCTCCCAGATGAACTCGCGCGAGGAATAGCCGCGCGGCTCCAGACGGTTGCAGATCTCCAGGATGGTGTGGTCGCAGGCCTGAAGCTCTTCCTCGTCGATGTAGGTGTCGTAGATCCGGTCGATGTAGTTCTCGCGCAGGACGTTGTCGTCCACCTCGCCGGCGGCCTGGTAGTGTTTGAAGCCAAGGGCCTCGAAGAAATCCATATCGACGATCGAGGCGCCGGTGGCGACCACGGCGTCGATCATGCCGAACTTCACCATGTCCCGGTACACGTGCATGCAGCCGCCGGCCGACGTCGAGCCGGCGAGGATCAGCCACGGCGAGCAGTCCTTGTCCTCGATGGCCATGTTGAAGATGTCGGCGGCCCGGGCGGTGTCGCGCGAGCTGAAGGACATCTTGCGCATCGAATCGATGATCGGGCGCGCGTCGAAGCTGGTGATGTCGACATGCTCCACGACGTTCTGGAGCAGCTGTGCCTTCTGGTTGGATTGAACGGGAGCGTTCATCGGTTTGGTTTCCCTTACAGGTGAGCGCCCGTCGTCAAGAAGAACAGCGGCCCGGACGGAGCGACGGGCCGCTGCTGGTTGGTGCTCTGGCGTCTACAACGCGCCAGTGACGATTTAGCGGCGGCGTTGCTTCCGCTGACCGGCCTTGCCCTTGGGACGCGACAGGCGAACCACCTTGCGCGCCGCTTCTTCCGCCGTGGTGCGCACGGTGGGGATGGAGCGCGGGGCGAGGCCGTACAGCGAAGCCATCGGGGCGTCCTCGACACCGGCGATGTCGTGTTCGCCATAGCCGTTGAAGCCGGTCGACATGGCGACGCCATAGGCGCCGAGCATGCCGATTTCGATGAAGTCGCCCTCCTGCACGTCGGCCGGCAGCCAGAACGGGCCCGGCATGTGGTCGATCGAGTCGCAGGTCGGACCGTAGAAGCGGAACGGCTTCAAATCGGCCGAGGCCGCCGCGTCACGGACCAGCTTGGTCGGGAAGGGCCAGCGCGAGTGCGTCGCATCGAACAGCGAGCCGTAAGACCCGTCGTTCAGATACAGGGCGTCGCCCTTGCGCAGGTCGACCCGGCACAGGACCGAGGAGGACTCGGCGACCAGCGCGCGACCGGGCTCGCACCACAGTTCGGTGGTGTGGGTAACCGGCATCTCGGCGAAGCCGCGATGGATGGCGTCGGCGTATTCGCTCATGTCCGGCGGAACCATGCCCGGATAGACGGACGGGAAACCGCCGCCGACATCGACGATGTCGACGATCACGCCGGCGCGGGTGATGGCGCGGCCGACCTGGGCCATTGCAGCTTCGTAGGCGGACGGACGCATGCACTGCGAACCGACGTGGAAGCAGACGCCCATGAGGCCATCGACCACCGCCTGGCGCGTGGCCAGCAGCAGGGACGGAGCATTATCCGGCGAGACGCCGAACTTGCCCGAAAGGGAGTAGGCGGCGCCGTCGGCCGAGACCGTCATCCGGACCAGCAGGTTCAGATCCTTCGCGCCGCCCGTGGCCTCGATGATCTTCTTCAGCTCGTCATGGCTGTCGAGCGAGAAGGTGCGGACGCCATGGTCGAAATAGGCGCGGGTGATCGCGCCCCGGCTCTTGACCGGATGCATGAAGGCCAGACGTGCGTCGGCGCTGACCGAACGGACCAGTTCGATCTCGGCGAGAGACGCGACGTCGAACCCGGTGACGCCAGCCTCGACGAGGGTCTCGATGACCCAGGCCGAAGGATTGGCCTTCACGGCATAGAAGACGTCAGCCTTGAGATTATCCTGGAACCAGCGCGCCGCTACGGAGACTGCACGCGGCCGCACGAGTGCGACGGGACGTTCAGGGGACCGCTCGCGGACCAGGTCCAGGGGAAATGGATACGTGCGCAATTCACGTAAACCCCTGTAATTGTTAAACCCAGCCGGCGTTAGCAGCGCAAACGTTAGACCTACGGGGTCCGCCGGAAGGCGCGATATGGGGGTTAAGCCCTGTCATGTAAAGCGGTTTTTTCCGGGCAGGGCCCGCGTTTGGCTCTCCCGACGGGCCCCGCCAGGTGACAGACCTGTAACTTGCCGCGCTCCCAACGCCTGATACCGTCCGGGCCGCCGTATTCTTGGGGGACCCGCCATGCGTCGCGCCACTCTTCTCGCCGCCGTCTTTCTCGCCGTCACGCCGTTTCAGGCGCAGGCCCAGAGCGGAGGCCCCGCGCCTGCCTCGGTGCTGGCCCGCAGCGTCGACATTCCGTTCGAGGAGTTCACACTCGACAACGGCCTGAGGGTCGTCGTCCACACCGACCGCAAGGCCCCGGTCGTGGCCGTGCATGCCTGGTACAACGTGGGCTCAAAGGACGAGCCGCAGGGCCGCACCGGCTTCGCCCACCTGTTCGAACACATCGGCCTGTTCAATCCGACCGAGAATGTGCCCGGCGGCCTGATGGAGCCGCTGCGGGCTATGGGCGCGACGGACTGGAACGGCACCACATGGTTCGACCGCACCAACTTCTTCCAGACGGTGCCCACGTCGGCGCTCGATCAGGCGCTCTATATGGAAAGCGACCGGATGGGCCATCTGCTGGGCGCCCTTAGTCAGGAGCGGCTCGATAACCAGCGCGGCGTCGTTCAGAACGAGAAGCGGCAGTCAGACAATCAGCCGTTCGGCCTCGTCTATTATGCGCAGCTGGAGGCGCTCTTCCCGCCTGGGCATCCATACCGGCACTCGACGATCGGCTCGATGGCCGATCTGGACGCAGCCAGCCTTGAGGATCTGCGGCGGTGGCACCGCGAGAACTACGGCCCGAACAACGCCGTCCTCGTGCTGGCAGGCGACATCGACGTGCCGACCGCCCGTCGAAAGGCGCAGCAGTATTTCGGACATATCCCGCGCGGCGCAGTGAACGAGCCCGCCCAGGCCGATATCCCGACGCTGCCGGCGCGGGTCGATCAGCTGATGCACGACCGGGCGCCGAACACGCGGCTGTACCGCAGCTGGATCGTGCCGGGCATGATGGACGCCTCCGCCGCCGATCTGCAGGTCGCCGCCGCCATCCTGGGAGGCCTTGCGAGTTCGCGGCTCGACACGGCGCTCGTGCGCGGTGATCAGACCGCCACGGCGGTCGGAACCGGATATCAGTCCTTCCACCGACTGGGCATGTTTCAGGTCAACGTCGACGTTAAGCCCGGGCAGGACGCCGACGCCGTTTCACGCCGTCTTGACGAGCTGATCGCCGACTATCTGGCGACCGGACCGACAGAAGACGAGATCGCCCGCACCGTCGCGACCAGCCTCTCGGCGCGGATGCAGGCGCTGGAGCCGGTCGGCGGCTTTGGCGGCAAGGCCGTGGTGCTGGCCGAGGGTGAGCTTTACGCCGACGATCCCGGCTTCTATCGGCGCCAGATGGCGTCGCTCAGCGCCGTGACGCCGGCCTCGGTCAAGGCCGCGATGCAGCGCTGGCTCACACGGCCAGTGCTCGCGACCCGCGTCGACCCGGGCGAGCGTGAGGCCTATGCCGAGGCGGCTGACGCCCGGGCCGCCCCTCCGGCCGCCGAGCCCCTGCCGATCACGCCGCGTGAGCCGATGCCGCCGGTCGGCCCGATGAAGCCGCTGGATTTCCCCGATGTGCAGCGGGCGCGGCTGTCCAACGGGCTGGAGGTTGTCTACGCCCGCTCCACCACTGTGCCGATCACCCGCGCCGCGATCGAGTTCAACGCCGGTGTCGCCGCCGACCCGGCCGGGGCGCCGGGCACCCAACGCCTGATGCTCGACCTTCTGACCGAGGGCACGACGAGCAAGACGGCGATCCAGATCGCGGAAGAGCGGGAGCGGCTGGGAGCCACCGTCAACGCCTTCGCCTCGACCGACCGCACCACCGTCGCCATGACCGCCCCGACGGCGAACCTTGAGCCGGCGCTGGACCTGCTGGTGGACGTGGTCCGCAATCCCGCCTTCCGCGACGCCGACGTGAGCCGCCGGAAGAACCAGCAGCTCGCCGCCATCGCGCAGGAGCTCTCGTCGCCGAACGGCATCGGGGCCCGGGCCCTGCCGGCGCTGCTGTACGGCCCGGATCATCCCTACGGCCGCAGCGGTTTGGGAACAGGGGTCGCGAGCGCCGTCAGCGCGCTGGACCGGGATGACCTGACGGCCTTCCATCAAGCTTGGGTGCGACCCGACAACGCCCAGCTGTTCATCGTGTCCGACCGCCCGCTGGAGGAACTGCGGCCCCTGCTGGAGGCGCGGCTCGGCGCATGGACGCCGCCGGCCGCGGCGCGAGGCGTCAAGAATCTGCGGGCGCAGGTGCCGCCCCTCCAGCCGCGGATCGTATTGATCGACCGGCCGCAGTCGCCCCAGTCGCTGATCCTCGGCGGGCGCGTGCTGCCGGTGACGGGCCGGGACGACCTCGTGGCCGTAACGGCCGCCAACGAGGCGGTCGGGGCCGGCTTCCTGTCGCGGATAAATCAGGACATCCGCGAGACCCGCGGCTGGTCCTATGGGGTGAACGGCGGCCTGGCGCTGCAGGAGGGCGCCATGCCCTACCGCATCAATGCGCCGGTGCAGGCCAACCGGACCGGCGAATCCATCGCCGCCCTGATGGACCAGTACCGCGGCTTCCTGACCGACCGCGGCGTCACCGCCTTCGAACGCGAGCGTATCGTCAAGGGCAACATCGGCCAGTTGCCGGGCAGCTTCGAGAGCTCGGCCAACATCCTCAACGCCCTGCGGAGCAACGCCCTCTACGGCCGGCCGGACAACTACTGGGAGACGCTGGCGCCGCGCTACGAGGCGATGACGCCCGCGGCGCTGGACGCCGAGGCGCGGCGCGTCATCACTTCCCCGGACTTCGTCTGGGTCGTGGTCGGCGACGCCTCCGTGGTGCGCCCGCAGCTGGAGAGCCTCGGCCTTCCGGTCGAGGTGCGGGCCGCCCAGTAGGCCGCCCTGCCGAACCGTCACCGGCGCAGAAGCGTTGAACCCCTTTGCCGGTCATGCCGGCGGGGGAGGGCGCGCGCTCGTGAACCGATGGCTGTTTCTGTTGCGCCGGCTCGGGCGAAAGCTCTGGCTGCGCGCCAGCCTCTACGCCTTGCTGGGGGTCGTCACGGCCGTCGCGGCCACCCTCGCCCGGGGTCTGGTGCCTGAGGACTTCGCAGCCCGTTTCGGGGGCGGTTCGGTGGCAGCCGTCCTGACCATCCTCGCCTCCAGCATGCTGGCGGTGGCGACGTTCTCTCTCGGGGTGATGGTGACGGCCTATACCTCGGTCTCGGACGCCGCCACGCCGCGGGTTGCCGAGCTGATCACCGGCGACGAGACGACCCAGAAGTCGCTGGCGACCTTTGTCGGCGCCTTCCTCTACGCCATCGTGGGAGTCACCGGGATCAACGCGGGCTACTACGGCGCGGAGGGCCGGGCCGTAGTCTTCGTCACCACCCTCGGCGTCGTCGCCCTGGTCGCCTTTCGTCTGCTCGCGTGGGTCAACCGGCTTTCCAGCCTCGCCCGGCTCGGCCACATGATCGAGCGGGTCGAGGGCATAACCCGCGAGGCCATGGCCCAGCGCACCGACGACGGCCGCTATCCCGGGGAGGGGATCGAAGCCGCCTCGTTCGCCGTGGTCAGCGACCGGACGGGTTACGTGCAGAATGTCGATCGCAAGCGCCTACAGGCGGTCGCGGAACGCCAGGACGCGGTGATCGAGGTCGTCGCCGGGCCGGGCAAGCTGGTGCGGCGGGGCGATCCACTGGTCCGCATCAGTTCGGAGCCCGAGGCCGCCGACGATGTGCTCACGGCCTTCGCTATCGGCCCCACGCGATCCTTCGAGCAGGACCCCCGCTTTGGACTGGTGGTGTTGGGCGAGATCGCCGGAAAGGCCCTGTCTCCGGGCATCAACGATCAGGGTACGGCGGTTCAGGTGATCGCCACCGGGCTCCGGCTTATGGAGGAATGGGATCGCGCCCCGGAGGGCGACAGGCCGCTGCATGACCGGCTGCGCATCCAGCCGCTCAACGAAGCCGACATGCTGGAAGACTTGTTCGGAACGTCCGTCCGCTACGGCGCCGGGGATTTCGTGGTGGCGACCCGATTGCAAAAGGTGCTCCGGTCCCTCGGCGAGCTGCCCGGCCGGGTCGGGCCGTCAGCGCGCAGTCTCGCGAAGGAGGCCCGGCAGCGGTCTCTCAAGGGCCTGCCCCCCGGGGCCGACCGCACACGGTTCAGGTCCGACTTCCGGTGACCGGGCG
>DASRWP010000104.1:0-5445 GCA_035654535.1 Brevundimonas sp. | reverse complement strand
CCCATATTCTGCCGGAAGACCCCGCCCGCCGCGCTGCGGTCGCGGCCCTGGCGGGCGAGGCGAACCTCGCCACCTTCGACGCCTTGGTCGAAGCCCTGCTGGTCGGGGTCAATCGCCGCTACGGAGAGCTGTTCGAGGGCGAGGAAGCCCTGTCGTCGCCCTACGGCTCGCTGGTGTTCACCGGGGTGGAGAACGACCCCGAGACGCTGGCGACCCTCGCGCGGATGGGGTTCACCGAGCCGGCGGGCGTGGCCGACACGATCCGCAGCTGGCATCACGGCCGCATCCCGGCGACGCGCTCGGCCCGGGGACGGGAGCTCTTCACCCGGCTGGCCCCCCGTCTGCTAACGGCGCTGGCGGACACCGGGGCCGCCGACGCGGCGTTTCGCCGGTTCGCGGTGTTCTTCGCCGGGCTGAGCGCCGGGGTGCAGGTGCAGGCGCTGTTTCTGGCGCAGCCGAAACTGTTCGAGCAGGTGCTGGGGGTGATGGCGTTTGCGCCGCGGCTTGCGCGCACCTTGGGCCGCTATCCGGCGGCGCTGGACAGCATGATGGACGCGCGCTTCGGCCGCTCCATCGACGAAGAGTCCGGTCTGGCGGACCAGATGCGCGCCGATGTGGAGGCCGCGCCCGACTTCGAGTCCGCTCTTGACGTCGCCCGCCGCATCCACCGCGAGCAGATGTTCCGCATCGGCATCCAGACGCTGACGGGACGGGCCGACCCGGAGGCCGCCGGCCGCGCCTACACCGCGCTCGCCGAGGCTGTGATCGCCGCGCTCGCGCCCGCGGCCATGGCCGAGGCGGAACGGCAGGGCGGACCGCTGCCGGGCGGCGCGGTCGCGGTCGTCGCCCTCGGCAAGGTCGGGTCGTGCGAAATGACGGCGAGCTCGGACCTCGATCTGATGACGGTCTATGACGCGCCGGCGGAGGCGCTGTCGGACGGCAAGGGCTGGGCGGCCGGTGTGTTCTACTCCCGGCTCACCCAGCGGCTGATCGCGGCGCTTTCGGCCCACACGGCCGAGGGCGGGCTGTACGAGGTCGATATGCGGCTGCGGCCCGGCGCGGCCAAGGGCCCTGTGTCGCTGCGGCTGTCCGCCGTGGAGGATTATTACGCGGCGGAGGCGGACACATGGGAGTTCATGGCCCTGACCCGGGCGCGCGTGATCTGGGCTGACGACCCGGATTTCGGCGCGCGCGTGCGCGCGGCGATCGAGGGCATCCTGCGGCGGCCCCGGGCCGGGGCGAACGTCGCCGCCGACGCCCGGCGCATGCGCGAGCTGATGGCGCGCGAGCGTCCCGCGCAGGGCGACTGGGATCTGAAACTGGCGCCGGGTGGGCAGGTGGACGCGGAGTTCGTCGCCCAGACCGGGCAGTTGATCGCCGCGCCTTCGGGCGGCGTCCTGACCGCCTCGACGCTGGCCGCCCTGTCCGACGCGCCCGAGCTGGCCCGCGCCTGGCGGCTGCAGCAGGCGCTCAGCCAGATCCTGAGCGCCGCCTTCGACGAAAAGCCGCTTCCGGACACGGAGCCGGAGGCCTTCCGCCGTCTCCTCGCCGAGGCGGCCGGCGAGCCCGATTACGACACGCTCAAGGCCCGTCTCGCAGAGGTTCGGGCCGCTGCGCGCGCGGCCTTCGAAAAGGCGCTTCCGCTCCCGCGCGACGGAGACTGAGGCCAGCGCCGTTTCACTCTCCGGACAGGGGATTGTCACGGCCGCGTCGTGCGGCCTTGGAGATCAACGTGAAAAAGACCATCATCATTGCGGCGGCCATGGCCGTTCTCGCCGCCGGAGCCGCTGCGGCTCAACAGGCTCCGGCCGCCCGTGGCCTGCGCGCCGACACCGACGGCGACCGCCGCATCAGCCAGTCGGAGTTCGTCGATCGCCGCGTCGAGCGTCTGACCGCCGCCGACGCCAACCGTGACGGCTCGGTGACCTCGGAGGAGCGGCGCGCCGTCGCGCAGACCCGCAAGGCCGGCCGCGCGGCCGAGCGCTTCCAACGCCTCGACGCCAACGGCGACGGCGCGATCACCCGCGACGAGTTCGAGGCGCCCCGCGCCGCTCGGGCTGACCGCGCACCGGCTCGCGCGATGCGGATGGCGCGACGCGCCAATCGGATGGAACGCACGGGCGGCGCCGTCGTGATCGCGGAAGCCCAGGCGCGCGCCGAGCAGGCTTTTGTGCGCCTGGACGCCGATCGCGACGGCTATGTCACAGTCGCCGAGCGGCGGGTCCGGGGCGAGGCCGGCCGCGAGCAGCGCCGCGAGCGGATGGCGAACCGTCGCGCCCGTATGACGTCGGCGCCGGCTCCGACTTCGGAGTAGGGTGGATGTCGGGGGCGACGGTCATGCGCCGAACGACCCTTTCGCGAACAAGGGATGAGGGCCGGATTGGCGCCGATCGCCGACCCCGACGAGGAACTGGTGCGCCGCGTGGGTCAGGGCGACCCCGCGGCCATTCAGGCCATGGTGGCGCGCAAGCTGCCCCGGATGCTGGCGCTGGCGCAGCGGATGCTGGGCGATGCGGCGGAGGCCGAGGACGTGGCGCAGGACGCCATGCTGCGGGCGTGGCGGCAGGCGCCCCGGTGGACGCCGGGCAAGGCCAGGTTCGACACATGGCTGCACCGGGTGGCGCTGAACCTCTGTTACGACCGGCTTCGGCGCCGGCGCGAGGTTCCGACCGACGTCCTGCCCGAGCGGGTGTCCGAGGAGGCGGCGCCGGACCGGGGTCTGATCGCCTCGGACGTCGGGGTGCGGGTAAACGCGGCGCTCGCCCGTCTGCCCGATCGCCAGCGCGAGGCGGTGGTGCTGTGTCACTATCAGGAGCTGACCAATATCGAGGCGGCGGATCTGATGGCGGTCAGCGTCGATGCGCTGGAAAGCCTGCTGTCGCGGGGGCGGCGGGCGTTGAGACTGGCCCTGGCCGATATCGGACCGGGGGCTGAAGGAGCATGAGCAGGATGACGCCGGAACGATTTGACGCTCTGGTCGCGGCATGGGGCGCCGACGCCCGGCGCTGGCCGGAGGCCGACCGCGCCGCAGGACAGGCCTTTGCGGCGAGCCGTCCCGATGCGGTCCGCGGCGCCTTGGCCGAGGCCGCCGCCGTCGACGCGATGCTGCACGCCTCGCGCGCGGCCCAGCCGTCCGCCGCCTTGCGCGATCGGGTCATCGCGGCGGCGGCCGAGGCCGGGCTGAGCGCACGACAGAGTGGCCGGAGATGGCTGGACCGCATGGCTCTGGCCCTCGGCGCGGGCTGGGCCGCCGCCGCCTGTGCGGGCGTCGCCGCCGGCGTCGTCATGACCGCCCATCTGACCGCGGACGCCCAGGCCGACGCCGTCCTGTATCAGGCCTCGCTTCTGGGGGTGGACGACACCGAGGTGCTGGGATGAGTCCGCGGACGAAGACGCTGTTGCTCGCGGGCTCGGTGGCTCTCAACCTGTTCGCTGTCGCGGCGGGGGCGACCCTGTGGGTGACGCGGGCCCAGGTCGAGGACCGGGTGGAAGCGCAACACAAGCCGCCGCGCACCGGCTCGCCCATGATGCTGATCGGCCAGCTGGCCCCGGCCGAGCGCGAGCGCGTACGCGACGCCCTGCGCGCCTCGGCCCTGGCGGCGCGCCCGGACTTCGAATCGGCCCGGCAGAACCGCCGCGAGGCCGTCCGGATCGCGTCTTCCGACGCCTTCGACCGGGCCCGGGTGACGACCCTGCTGGCGCAGTCGCGCGAGGCTGAACTGCGGGGCCGGGCCCGTCTGGAGACCGACGCCGTCGCCGTCCTCGACACGCTTCAGCCGGCGGACCGCAAGGCGCTTTCGGAGATCCTCACGCGGCGCGGACGTGTCGTGGCGCGGGGCGATCGTGAGGCGCGCGAGAAGGCCGGCGCACCCGGCGCCAAGGGCGGCTGAGCCGTCAGGCCGCGGCGGCCTGCTGGCGGGAGGCGGCGTGCGGGCGGCGGATCGGCAGGTCGAAATCGACGGTGGTGCCGCGGCCCGGCTCGCTGGCGATATTCAGGACCCCGCCGTGCAGTTCGATCAGCGACTTGGTCAGGGCGAGTCCCAGACCGGTGCCCTGCGTGGTCTTCGAGTGCTGGCCTTCGACCTGTTCGAACGGACGCGCCAGCCGGTCCAGATCCCGGGCGGCGATGCCGATGCCGGTGTCCGTGACCGCCAGCTTGACCCGGTCGTCGTCCAGCCGTGAGAGAGACACGACGATTTCGCCGCCCTCCGGGGTGAACTTCACCGCGTTCGAGATCAGGTTCAGGAGGACCTGCTTCAGCCCGCGATAGTCGGCTTCTACGTCAGGCAGAACGGGAGCGTCGACAACGAGCTTGAGCCCGGCCTCGTCGATCTTGCCCCGCATCAGGCGCGTCGCGTCATCGACGATCTCCTTCAGCGACACCATCTCGTAGTGAAGGGTGTGCTTGCCCGCCTCGATCTTGGCCATGTCGAGGATATCGTTGATCAGGCTGAGCAAATGTTGGCCCGACTTCAGGATGTCGGCGGCGTAGCCCTTGTATCTCGGGTCGCCGAGCTGGCCGAACATCTCGCCCGCCATGATCTCTGAGAAGCCGTTGATGGCGTTCAGCGGCGTCCGCAGCTCGTGGCTCATATTGGCGAGGAACTCCGACTTGGCCTGGTTCGCCGCCTCGGCCCGCGTCATCGCCACCTCGTATTTGCGCGCCAGCAGGGATAGCCGCTCCTCGCGGTCCTCCAGCTCGGCGATGGTGACGTGCAGCCGCTCGGTGGCGCGCTGGCGCTCGGTCTCCTTGCGCTTGATGGAGGTGATGTCCGCCGCCGTCACCACCGATCCGCCGTCCGAGGTGAAGCGCTCGACCAGCTGCAGCCACCGTCCGTCGTGCAGTTCGACCTCCCGCGCGCCTGCGCGCCCGCCGGTGGCCGGGTGGTCTGACTTGATGGCCAGCGCGGCGATGCGGTTCAGATCCTGCTTCAGGGCGCCGCGACGCAGCACGCCGTCCTCGAAACCGAAGGCGTCCTGGAACGCCTGATTGGACAGGATCAGGCGGCCGGCCTTGTCGAACAGCACGAAGGCGTCCGACACGCTCTCGATGCCGTCGCGCAGGCGGCTCTCGGCGGCCTGCGCCTGGGCCTTTGCGCGGCGGGCCTCGGTGGTGTCCAGCGCCACGCCCAGAACGCTCGTGAAGCCGTCCTCGCCGCGCTCGCCGCGGGCCTGTCCGCGGGCGTCGATCCAGCGGGTCTTGCCGCGCTCGTCCGCGACCGGGAAGCTGACGTCGAAGGCACCGAAGGTCTGCGCCTGCCGCAACGCGTGAAGCACAGACGGCATGCCGAGCAACTGCACCAGCTCGCGCTGCGAGATGAACTGCCCTGGACGGATGTTGGATTCGAGGATCTGCTGTCGAAAGCTCTCGTAGGCGCGGGCGCGCAGGCTGATGGCGGGCACGGCCTGCATCACCGCGCCGCCTCTCGCAACACGCCTTTGCGC
>DASRWP010000103.1:0-1701 GCA_035654535.1 Brevundimonas sp. | reverse complement strand
CCAGAGCCGCATCTTCCTCGGCATGGCGCGCGACGGCCTGCTGCCGCGCCGGCTGGCGAGGGTTTCGGTGCGCGGCGTGCCGGCGGTCGTGACGGTCTTCACCGCGGTGGTGGTGGCCGCGCTGGCCGGCGTCATGCGGCTGGACGAGCTGGCGTCGCTGGCCAACGCCGGCACGCTGGCGGCCTTCGCGGCCGTTGGCGTCTGCCTGATCGTGCTGCGCGTGCGGGATCCGAACCGTCCGCGCGTGTTCCGGGCGCCGCTCTGGTGGCTGGTGGGCGCGATCACCATCATCGGCTGCGTCGTCTTCTTCTTCAGCCTGCGCCCCTCGACCCAGATGTGGTTCGTGATCTGGAACGCGATCGGGCTGGTGATCTATTTCGTCTGGTCGTCGCGCAACTCGCGACTGGCCAAGGGCGAGGAGCAGGCCGGCTGATGGCGCTCCGGGACCTGTCCGGCGCGGTCGATTTCGCGGTGCTGGAAGCCACGACGGGCGGGGATGACGCGATCGGCGAAGAGGTGCTCGGCCTGTTCGCACAGCAGGCCGCCCTGTGGTCGCCGATGCTGGACGTGCGCGAGGAAGGCTGGCGCGACGCCGTGCATACCCTGCGCGGAGCGGGGGCCGGCATCGGGGCTGGCGGGCTGGCCGAGGCCTGTCTGGCGGCGGAGGCGGCCGACAAGGCCGGGGCGCCGCCGCTTCTCGAACGGGTGCACGATGCGCTGGAAGTCGCCCTCGCGGACGTGGCGGCGTACCGGCACGAGTTGATGCTGAGGTCGTTGAGGGCCTAGCGGCGCGCGCGGTCGAAAGCCTCGAACTCGTGGGCGATGCAGCGATCGATCAGCGTACGCCAGACCGGCTCGGCGATATCCCGCGACAGGCCGGCCGCGTTGGCGGCGGCGAGCACCTTGGCGACGACGTCGGCGATGCGCGCGTCGTCATGCACAACCGAGCGGTCCGGCTTGATCCGGGCGGCGGCGTCCATGTAGCGCTGGCGCTCGGCCAGAAGCAGCACCAGCGCGCGGTCCAGCGCATCGACGCCGGCCCGGACCTCGGTCATCGAGGCGCAGGCCTCCGGCGCCGTGCGGGGATCGATCGGGAGGCTATCCGACAAAGGCGCGCTCCAGCACATAGTCGCCCGGCTCGGCGTTCGAGCCTTCCTTGAGACCGAAGGATTCGAGAAGTTCGCCCGTCTCCTTGATCATGGCCATGGAGCCGCACAGCATCACCCGGTCGCGTTCGGGCGAGAACCCCTGCGGCAGGCCGAGGTCCGCGAACAGGGCGCCCGATTTGATCCGGTCGGTGATCCGACCCCGGGCTTCAAACGGCTCTCGCGTCACGGTCGGGTAGTAGACGAGCTGGGTCTTCGCCTCCTCGCCCACCAGCGGGTCGTCATGGATGTCGCGGGTGAGGAAGTCGCGATAGGTCAGGTCGGCGGCGTTACGGACGGTGTGGCAGACCACGACCTGTCCGAAGCGGGCGTAGGTGTCGGGATCGCGCGCGACGCTGATCCAGGGCGCGAGGCCCGTCCCGGTTCCGATCAGCCACAGACGTTCGCCGCCGGTCAGGGCGTCCAGCACCAGGGTGCCGGTGGGCTTCTTGCCCATCAGGACGGTGTCGCCCGGCTCGATCTTCTGCAGGCGTGAGGTCAGCGGGCCGTCGGGAACCTTGATCGACAGGAACTCCAGCTGCTCGTCCCAGCAGGG
>DASRWP010000102.1:0-4754 GCA_035654535.1 Brevundimonas sp. | reverse complement strand
GGCCCGCCCACGACGGCGAGGCGCCGCGCCCGGCGGGCCGCCTCTGGTTCTCATTGTCCGACGTGTAGCCGGGCGGTCGGTCTGAATCGGTCATGAGGAGCTCCGGGCGTTCAAGGGCGCTGCGGACCCAACGCTCCGGGGCTACAACAGCTCCCCGCTCATCGCTCGTTCACCATGAACGCACACCGGCCCGAAACAGCCGCGGGTCTACGTTGGCCGGACAGGCGGCCGTCACGGCGTCGCCGTGGGATAATCTTATGGTCGCGTTCAAGATCGATGTCGTCGCCGTTGAGACGCTTGGCGAAGCGGACTGGGCGGCGTGGCGCGCCATGCTGGCGGCCAATCCGGCCCTGAACAGCCCCTATTTCCGGCCGGAGTTCACACAGGTCGCCGCACGTGTCAGCCCGAACGCCGCCGTGGCCGTATTCTCACGGGGCGGGCGGACGGTGGGTTTCTTCCCCCATCAGCGTCGGGGCGGGGCGGTGCAGCCGCTCGGCGCGCCGATGAACGACTACCACGGCGTAATCGCGGCGCCCGGAGAGGCCCCGACGCTTGAGCAGGCGGCGCGGGTGCTCGGCGGGGCCCGCCTAAACGTTACCGCGTGGGTCGGAGACACGGCGCTCGGGGAAGACCGGCGGACGGTGCAGGTCGACTTCGACGAATATGGCTATGACGCCTGGTACGCGGAGCGCCGTGCGGCCCAGGGCAAGTTCTTCAAGGACAAGGAGCGGGCCCGCCGCAGCATGGAGGCCGAGCTGGGCCCGCTGCGGGTGGAGCGTGGCCTGCGAGATCCGGCGCTGCTGGACTGGCTGATCGAGCTGAAGCGGGACCAGTACCGCCGCACCGCGCGCCACGACATCTTCGCCTGCGGCTGGACCGCGGACCTGCTGTACGCGCTTTTGAAATCCGACTGCGAAGGCTTCGGCGCCTCGATGGCCGGGCTGTGGGCGGGCGATCGTCTGACGGCGCTCGAATATTCCCTGCACGCGGGCGACCAGTATCATTTCTGGTTCCCCGGTTACGAGCCGAGCCTGGCGCGATGCTCGCCCGGCATCCTGCTGAGCATGGACACCATGCGCATGGCTTCGGAGGAGGGTTTCCGCACGTTCGATTTCGGGTTCGAGGGCGAGCACTATAAGAAGTACTTCTGCAACGGCGCGCGCACGGTCCGCGAGGCCGTGGTGGTGCGCCCGGGCCTTGGGGCGACGGTCAGCCAGGCGGCCGTCGGCGCGCTCAACATGGCGGGGCAGGGGCGCGGGGAGCGGCTGCGCACCAGCGTGCGGCGGCGATGGGCCGCCATCGAGGCCTGCGAGACCACGTCGGGCGACCGGCTGAAGGGCGCCATGCAGGCGGCGGGCGCGGCGCTTGCAAAGGCCCGCTCAGCGAAGGCCGGCGCCGTTTCAGCCTGACACAGTTCAAAGAGCACCGATGAGCCAGACCCGCACACGCTATTCCGGTCCGATTCGCGAGGCCGCGGTCCATGCGCATGGGCTCGTCGACCAGGGCTTCGCTTCGGACGAGGCCCTTGCGGCGGTGCTCGACCGCTATCCGGCCGAGCTGTTCGACATCAACCTGTACGACTACGACGACGCGGGGCAGGTTTCCCTCAGAACCGGCGCGCGGGGGCGGCTGAACGGCGAGGAGCTGCTGGCGGCGATCCAGCAGGGCCGGCTTTGGGTCAATCTTCGCGAGGTCGAGCGCGGCTGGCCCGAGTTGTGGGACGCGGCCATGGCCGAGTTCCGCGCCGTGCAGGCGGCCTATCCGGGTCTGCGGGCGGTCCGCAGCGCGGGACAGCTGATCCTGTCGTCGCCAAAGGCGCGGGTGCCGTATCACTTCGACGCCGCCGGCGTGGTGCTGTTCCATATGCGCGGCCGCAAGCGGATCTTCGTCTATCCGGGGGACGAGGCGCACTTGGCCGAGGCCGACATGGAACAGGTCGTCGCGCGGCAGACGACCGAGGAACTGCCCTATTCGCGGGCCTTCGAGGCTGATGCGACCGTTATGGATCTTGAGCCGGGGCAGGCGCTGACCTGGCCGTTCTACGCGCCGCACAGGGTCGAGAATCTCGACCGGTTCTGCGTCTCCCTCTCGATCGAGTTCCAGACCTGGCCGTCGCGCTTCCGCAACGGGGCCCTCTACACAAACGCCGTCCTGCGCAGCCGGGGCGGACAGCCGCGCTTTACGGACGGCATGGCCGCGCCGGAACTGGCCGCGCGCTGGGCCGCGTCGCTGGCCTTGAAGAAGGCAGGCGCCCTGAAGAGCCGGATCGCGCATTTCGACCGCGACTTCGAGCCCGATGTCGGGGTCGAGGACGGGGCCCGGGCGCTGCACGCCTGACGGTCTTCCTTACAAGGGCGTCATGACCTCGATTTAAGCTGACTCGCCAGGGCCCCTGACGCACCTTCTCCTCAAGAACCGGAGAAGGAACGCCGTCATGAAGACCCTTATCGCATCCGCCGCCGCAGTCGCCGCCATAGCCGCCGCCGCGAGTCCGGCGCTGGCCCAGTCCGGCCCGGAAGTCGAAATCCGCAACGCTGTCGCCCGGGTCGCCGTGATCGTCGAAGATCGGTCCGACGTCGCCGTCGAGGTCGAGCAGGGCTCGTCCGGTTTGCCCGCCATTCAGGTCTCGCGCGAAAACGGCAAGGTCATCGTCGATGGCGGTCTGCGCCGCCGCGGCGGCGTCATGGGCGGCGGCATGAGCATGCGCAATTGCAACGCCGGCTCCGACAACGAGCGCCCGGGCGAGGGCGCGAGCGTCGAGGTTCGCGACCACGGCCGGATCGAGGTGTCCCAGGCCCCGCTGATCGTCATCCGAACCCCCCGCAACGTCGATGTCGACGCCTCGGGCGCGGTGTTTGGCTCTGTCGGCCGAGGCGCCGCCTCTGTCGAGCTGGGCAATGCCGGCTGCGGTCACTGGAACATCGCCAACACCGAGGGGCCTGTCTCGCTAAGCATCGGCGGCTCCGGAAACATGCGTGCCGGAACCTCCACCAACCTCGAAATCAGCATCGGGGGTTCGGGCGAAGTGACAGCGGGCGCAACCCGGGGTCTGGAAGTCTCGATCGGCGGCTCCGGCGATGTCGTGGTGGCGCGGGTCGACGGCCCGACCGAGGTGTCGATCGGCGGCTCGGGCGACGTGCAGGTGCGGGGCGGCACGGCGCCGAACCTCAGCGTCAGCATCGCCGGCTCGGGTGATGTGAATTTCGCCGGCGTGGCCGGAGACGTGGACGTGTCCATCGTCGGCGGCGGCGATGTGACGGTGGCGCGGGCGACCGGTTCCGTCAGCCGCTCGATCATGGGCGGCGGCAACGTCCGGATCGGCAGCTAGCTTTTCGGCCGCCGCAGGGAAAGGCCCGCCCCCGCCGGGCCGCTGATCAGGGGCGTTGACACTCTTTCGCCGCTTGACGAGAGCGGACTCAATCGTCATAAGCGCCCACTCTTGTTGGACCGGCTGTGCATCCCGCGTGTTTTTGGGATGCAGACGCGGCTCGCAGGAACGACCTCGGACCTGTTCTTTGCAGTGACCCAGGACTTCAACGGCCTTCGCAGTCCGCTGCGTGGGCCGATCGTTTTTGCGGACGTGCGTACTCTGAAGGCCTCGCGGCCTGAAGACTCCGGTCTTTGAAATGGTTCACAGGGACGCAGGTTCGCCTGCTTGGGAAATACGACCGATATGGATCAAAGCATCCGCATCAGGCTCAAGGCCTTCGATCACCGCGTCCTCGACTTTTCGACGCGCGAAATCGTCAACACGGCCAAGCGCACGGGCGCGACCGTTCGCGGTCCGATCCCGCTGCCGACCCTGATCGAAAAGTTCACCGTGAACCGCTCGCCGCACGTCGACAAGAAGTCGCGCGAGCAGTTTGAAATCCGCACGCACAAGCGTGTCCTCGATATCGTCGACCCCACCCCGCAGACTGTGGACGCGCTGATGAAGCTCGACCTGTCCGCCGGCGTGGATGTCGAGATCAAGATTTAATAAGAAAGAGGCGGGATCCGATGCGCACGGGCGTGATCGCCAAAAAACTGGGTATGACGCGGGTCTTCGCTGAAGACGGCGCTCACGTCCCAGTCACGGTCTTGCAGCTGGATGGCTGCCAGGTCGTGGGTCAGCGGACTCAGGAGCGGGACGGCTACGTCGCCCTGCAGCTGGGCGCTGGCGTCAAGAAGGCCAAGAACACCAACAAGGCTCAACGCGAAGCTTTCGCGAAGCTTGAGGTGGAGCCGAAGGCCTATGTCACCGAGTTCCGCATCGATGCGGACGCCATGCTGGATGTGGGCTCCGAGTTCTCGGCCGACCACTTCGTCGCGGGCCAGAAGGTCGACGTCCAGGCCAAGACCATCGGCAAGGGCTTCGCCGGCGCCATGAAGCGCTGGAACTTCGGCGGCCTGCGCGCCACCCACGGCGTCTCGGTCTCGCACCGTTCGCACGGGTCGACCGGCCAGCGTCAGGATCCCGGCAAAACCTTCAAGGGCAAGAAGATGGCCGGCCACCTCGGTGAGGAAGTCGTCACCACGCAGAACCTGACCGTGTTCCGCGTCGACACCGACCGCGGCCTGATCCTGATCAAGGGCGCCGTGCCCGGCCACGAGGGCACGTGGGTGAAGATCCGCGACGCGGTGAAGAATGGCCGTCCGGCCGACGCCCCTTTCCCGGGCGGCGTCAAGTCGAACGCAAAGGCTTCGGCCGAGCAGCCCGCCGCCGCGGAAACGCCGGTGTAAGAGGTCGCTGCGGCCGAGACCACCGAAGGCGG
>DASRWP010000101.1:0-2785 GCA_035654535.1 Brevundimonas sp. | reverse complement strand
GGTGTGGCAGATGCACGGCGCCGGCGCCGTCGGCGGCCAGACGCTGGTCGGCATCGCCGCGGTGCGCCGCTTGCTCGATAACCTCGGCCCCTCGGGCGCCGTCTGGCCGTTCGGCACCGGCTGGCGCGCGCTGGACGCCTCCGATCTGGAGCCGCTGTCGGCGCTGGTGGTCGAGGTCTATCCGTCGATGTTCGGGGCCAAGCCTGAGCCCGGCGAATTCAAGGATCAGGCCCAGGTGCGCGTCACCGCCGAGCATTTCGCCAAGCTGGACGAAACCGGCGCCCTCTCCACGGCCTTCGCCCCGCCGAAAGGCGCGGACGAGGACCTGATCCGGACGGTCGAACAGGAAGAAGGCTGGATCCTCGGGGCCTGAGCCTTTGCCGCGGGTGCCGGTTCATCACGACGGCCACAACGAAACACAACGGGCACTACGGGACTGGGGCTGAGGCGCCGCAGGCACTCAATCTTCCCCGGGTTTAAAGGCGCTACGCGCAGGACCGAGCGCAATTCCCGTCGTGTCCGTTGTGTTTCGTTGTGCTCGTCGTGATGAACCAGCAGGCCGGACCGACAAGCGCACGCGCCTCAAGCAAAGGCCCCTACCCCGCCACCTGACCGAAGTCGGCGACACGGCCCATCACAGCCCGAACCTGTCCCAGCAGTTTCAGCCGGTTGTCGCGCTCGGCCGGGACGTCCGAGTTGACCAGCACCTTGTCGAAAAAGGCGTCGACCGGCGCCCGCAGCCGCGCCAGCGCGGTCATCGCGGCGGCGAAGTCCTCGGTCTCCAGCGCGGCGTCCACGGCCGTCGCGGCGGCGGCGGCGGCGAAGGCCAGCGCCGTCTCCTCGTCCGGCTGGCCCGGCAGCCCGGTCTCGACCATGCCGACCGGCAGCGTACCCTTCTTCTCCTCAGCCTTCAGGATGTTCGACGCCCGCCTGTAGCCCGCCAGCAGGTTCGCCCCGTCGTCGGTGGCGAGGAAGGCGTCGAGCGCCTCGACCCGCCGGACGATCCGCACGAGATCGTCGTCGCCCACGGCAAAGACTGCTTGCACGAGATCATGGCGCTGCCCTCGATCCCGGAGGAGGACGATCAACCGATCGACGAAGAACTCTCTGATGGCAACGATCGTGCCTTGTCGGTCTGAACCTGCACCGACAAGATCGAAAGCCTTTCCTTCCAGCGCCCACCAGTCTGCTCTGACCCCGTTCTCCAGCACGAGCCGGATCACTCCCAGCGCCGCCCGCCTCAGTGCGAACGGGTCCTTCGACCCCGTCGGCTTCTCGTCGATGGCGAAGAAGCCGACCAGCGTGTCCAGCTTGTCGGCCAGCGCCAGCGCCACCGTCAGCGGCGCGGTCGGGACGGTGTCGTTCGGCCCCTGCGGCTTGTAGTGGTCGCGCAGGGCGTCGGCGACGGCGTCAGGCTGACCGGCGGCGCGGGCGTAGTAGCCGCCCATGACGCCCTGCAGTTCAGGAAACTCGCCGACCATCGCCGACGCCAGATCGCCTTTCGACAGGCGAGCGGCGCTCTCAGCCTCCCGGGGATCGGCCCCGACCAGCGGCGCGATCGCGCGGGCCAGAGCTGCGATGCGCTCGACCCGCTCGGCCAGCGTGCCCAGCTTGGCGTGGAAGGTCACGCCCTCCAGCTTCTTCGACCAGGCGTCGAAGCCGGTCTTCAGGTCCTCGTCCCAGAAGAAGCGGGCGTCGTCCAGACGGGCGGACAGCACGCGGCTGTTGCCGGCGGCCAGAGCCTTGCCGCCGTCAGTCGCCTCGACATTGGCGACGACGACGAAGTGCGGCGCCAGCCCCTGTGTCGCCGGATCACGGACGGCGAAGTATTTCTGGTGCACCTTCATCGACAGCCGCACCACTTCGGGCGGCAGGTCGAGGAAGCGCGGGTCCATGTCGCCGAGGATCGGCGTCGGCCATTCCGCCAGCCCCGCCACCTCGTCCAGCAGGCCGTCGTCATCGACAAGGACGAGGCCCCTTTCGGCGCAGACCGTCCGCGTGCCCTCGAGGATGCGCAGCTTGCGGTCGGCGACATCCAGCAGCACGAACTCGCGCTCCAGCTTGCGCCGGTAGTCCTTGAAATCGCTGACAGAGAAGGGCTGACCCGAGCCAAGGAAGCGGTGCCCCTCGGTCGCAGCGCCGCTCTCGATACCGTCGATCCCGAACGGAATCACCGCCCCGTCGAACAGCGCGACGATCCGCTTCAGCGGCCGCACCCAGCGCAGCGTCCCCGAACCCCAGCGCATCGACTTCGGCCAAGGGAAGCCCCGCACGATGGCCTCGACCATCTCCGGTATCAGATCGGCCGTCGCCCGCCCCTTCTGGCTGACCACCGCGAACAGCACGCCGTCGCGCTCGACCAGCTGGTCGCGCGTCAGGCCGGTCTTGCGCAGGAAGCCGTCGAGCGCCTGCTCCGGCGCATTGGCGCGCGGGCCCTTGGTCTCTTCCTCGCGGTCCGGCGTCGCCGCCGGCAGGCCCTCGACCACCAGCGTCAGCCGGCGCGGCCCGGCGAAGGTCGTCAACGCGTCCCACGTCAGCCCGGCGGCTTTCAGCCGCTCCGTGGCCATCCGCTCCAGATCGCGCGCGGCGCCCTGCTGCATGCGGGCGGGGATTTCTTCGGAGAACAGTTCGAGAAGCAGTTGAGGCATTACGCGCGCCCCCTTTCCTGCTCGACCCATTAGTGATGGCCAATACCTACAACCTGCGCCCGCTGCCTATCGAGGACGTGCTGCCTGCAGAAGATGTGCTGCCTGCAGAAGATGTGCTGCCAGGAGGGGTGCCCGCA
>DASRWP010000100.1:0-10197 GCA_035654535.1 Brevundimonas sp. | reverse complement strand
GCCATGGTCGAGCGCCTGGAGCGGGAGAGCGCGGACCCGCCCCGCCGTTCTCCGGGCTGGGTTCGCACTTTCGCCAAGGTCGGGCGCGGCGTTCAGGACATTCTGGCCGAGGCCACGTTGTCGCTGGCCTTCCTCGGCCGCCTGATCGTGGCCACGGGGTCGGCGCTCCGTCACCCCGGCCGTATCCGATGGGCCGCATGGTTCAGCCAGGGCGAACGGTCGGGACTGGACGCCATACCGATCGTGGCGGTGACCAACTTCTTCATCGGGGCCGTGATCGCCTTCCTCGGCGCCAACCTGCTGACCCAGTTCGGCGCCGGCGTTTTCACGGTCCAGCTGGTCGCCGTGGCCACGCTGCGCGAGCTCGCGGTGCTGATCACTGCGATCCTGCTGGCGGGTCGCTCATCGTCTTCCTTCGCGGCCGAGATCGGCTCGATGCGGATGAATCAGGAGGTCGACGCCATGCAGGTCATGGGGGTCAACCCATTTCAGGCGCTGGTGATTCCCCGATTGGCGGCCATGGTCATCATGATGCCGATCCTGACGTTCGTCGGCATGCTCGCCGGTCTGCTGGGCGGACTTCTGGTTACGTGGAGCCAGCTGAGCTACGGCCCGTCCTTCTTCATCCAGCGCATGAGCGAGGACCCGCTGATGGGCCAGCACCTCATGGTCGGCATGATCAAGGCTCCGATCTTCGCCATCGTCATCGCCGCGATTGGCTGCCGGCAGGGCATGGCGGTTGCGGGCGACGTGGAAAGCCTCGGCCGTCGCGTGACCGCCGCCGTGGTTCAGGCCATTTTCGCCATCATCCTGCTGGACGCGATCTTCGCCCTGATCTTCCTGGAGTTGAACCTGTGACCGGGACGGAACAGAAACCGGCCGAGCCCGAGCGCCTGATCGAGGTGCGCGGCCTGTTGAGCCAGTTTGGCGAGCGGACCATCCACGAGAACCTCGATCTCGAGCTGGTGCGGGGCGAGGTGCTCGGCGTCGTCGGGGGGTCCGGCACCGGCAAGACGGTGCTGCTCAACTCGATCATCGGCCTGAAGGAGCCCGAGGGCGGGGAAATCCGCCTGCTCGGCTATGATCGCGCAACCATGACGGCGGAGCAGGAGGCGGACGTCGAGCGGCGGACGGGCATCCTGTTCCAGCAGGGCGCGCTCTTCTCGGCCCTGAGCGTCATCGAAAACGTGGCTTCGCCGCTGGTCGAGCACACCGATCTGTCGAAGGACGTGATCCGCGAACTGGCCGAGATGAAAATCGCCATGGTCGGCCTCAAGCCCGAGGCGCATCACCTCAAGCCGGCGGAGCTGTCGGGCGGCATGCGCAAGCGTGTGGGGCTGGCGCGAGCGCTGGCGCTGGACCCGGAATTGCTGTTCCTCGACGAGCCGACGGCCGGTCTCGACCCCATCGGCGCCGCTGCCTTCGACGCGCTGATCCGGCAGCTGTCGAACGATCTCGGCCTGACGGTGTTCATGATCACCCACGATCTCGACAGCCTTTACGCCATCACCGACAAGGTCGCCGTTCTGGCCGACGCGCAGGTGGTGGCCAAGGCGACGGTTCAGGAACTGGAGCGTTCCGAACACCCGTGGATACGGGAATACTTCCTTGGTCCGCGCGGACGCGCTGCGGACAAGGCGGCTTAAGGAGAGCCGAGGCATGGAAAGAGACGCGCATTACGCCGCCATCGGCATCGCCACCGTCGCCCTGTTGGCGGCGCTGGCCGTGTTCACCATCTGGCTGGCCCGGCTGCAGTTCAACAACGACTACGACGTCTATGACATCGTCTTCTACGGACCGGTGCGTGGCCTTTCGGAGGGTGGGGAAGTGCACTTCAACGGCATCCGCGTCGGGGAAGTCACCGATCTGAACCTCGATCCGCGCAAGGGCGATCAGGTCATCGCCCGCATCCGCGTGGACGGCACCACCCCCGTGCGGGTCACCTCGCGCGCCCAGCTGGAGCCGCAGGGCATTACCGGGCTGAACTACATCCAGATCACCGCCGGCAACCCGCAGAGCGCCATTCTGAAGACCCAGTATGCGGAAAACGTCGTGCCGGTGATCCAGAGCCAGCCGTCGCCGATCGCCGAGCTGCTCAGCGGCTCCGGCACAGTGCTGGCCCAGACGGTTGATGCGCTGAACCGGATCAACCGCGTCCTGTCAGACGACAACATCCGCTCCTTCTCGACCAGCGTGAAGAACGTCGAGGCCCTGTCCAGCGAGCTTGAAGCCCGCAAGGGCATGTTCGCCCAGCTGGAGCAGGCGCTGACCAAGGCGAACGCTGCGGTCGAGGAGTATCAGCGGCTCGGCGTCAGCGCCCGGCAGCTGGTCGAGGGCGACGGCCGGCGCGCAATGGCCAACGTAAACCGGGCTGCCGATCAGGCCGCAGAGGCCGCGGCGTCGGCGAACCGCACCATCACCGGCCTCGAACGGCCGCTCGGCGATTTCGCCACGACCGGCCTGCCGCAGCTGCAGCAGTCGATCCAGACGCTCGACGACGCCACCCGCGCGCTGGAAGGCCTGATCGAAGAGGTGCGGTCCAGCCCGCGCGACTTCATCGGCCGCCCGCCGACCAAGGAACTTGAGGTCCAGCCATGATCCGTTCGTCAGTTTATCGCGCCGCCGTCGTCGCCGCCGCCGCCGCTGCGCTGGCCGGTTGCGCCCTGTTGAAGTCGCCCGATCCCGTCCAGACATACCGCTTCGGCGGCGCTGCGCCGGCGGCCTCGGCGACTATCGGCACGGGCGCGACCTCGATCGCACTTCGCCAGGCTGTGTTTCCCGAGGCGGTCGAGGGCGACCGACTGTTGGGCGTGACGGGCACCGAGACCGCCTACATCAAGGGCGCGCGCTGGGTCTCGCCGGCCGAGGACCTGTATATGGAGAGCCTCGAAAACGCCTTCGCGGGGCAGGCCACCCGGGTCCGGATCGTCGCGACGCGCGAGGCCGTGCGTAGTGGCCGAAGCCTCGACATCGACGTCCGCTCGTTCGAAGCGCGTTATGACACCCCGGGCGCTGCCCCGACGATTGTCATAACGGCCCGCGCCCGCGTCACGACCTTGCCGGAGCGCAATGTCGCCGCAGAACGTATGTTCAGCGTGGAACAGCCCGCCGCCGCCAACCGGGTCGCGGCCATCGTTGAGGCGTTCGACGTCGCAACGCGCGACCTGAACACGCAGATTGTGGCGTGGACGGAAGCAAATGTCCGCTAGGCCATAAAGCCGGCCGCGACGGCGGCCAGCCGGCCTCGCATTCTACGAGCGGATACCGGATGGTAGGCCGCACGAGACGCCCGATTCCGGAGACTGCCGTTGGACGCCACCTTGCACCGCCGACTGGTTCTGGCCGGGCTCGGTTACGCCGGGCTCGCCGGATGCGCCCCGACGGCGGCGGCCTCGCTGGTCTCGGGGCAGACCAGCTTTCGGCGCCAAGCACTCTCACCGCTGCTGACGGACCCAGGCCGGCTGAGCCGGATCACTGTCTGCCTGAGGCCGTTCAGGGCCCAAGGGCCCCGGCTAGAAGCCGAGGCGGTCGGTGACAAGCGGGTCGTGCACAACTACGGGCATGGCGGATCGGGATGGTCGCTGTCGTGGGGAGCGGCCGCCGCAGCACGCGATCTGGCTCTCGAAGGCGGCGTGCGACCGGTCGCGGTCATCGGCTGTGGCGCAATCGGACTGACCACGGCGCTGCAGATCCTCCGGGCCGGGGCAGCGGTCACCATCTACGCCGCTGAACGCACGCCCCATACCCGCTCGGCCCGGGCCACGGGGGTGTGGTCCCCGGATTCGCGCATCGCCGCGGCGTCCGCCGTGTCGGCGGATTTCCCGGCCCGCTGGGAAGCCATGGCGCGGCGCTCGTCGGTCGATCACCACGCCTTCGTCGGGCTGGACGGCGACCCGGTGCGGTTCATCGACCAGTACAATCTCGACGATACCGGCGGCGCAGTCGGACCAGCGCCGACGCCCGGCCGGGTAGGCTTCGCCCGCTATGGCGACCGCGTGCGCGACTTGACGCCCCACTCACGCGAGATGCGGCCTGAGGAGCATCCTTTCCGCACCCCGACGGCGAGCGTCGGGCCGATCATGACCTTCAATGTGGCGGAGTATGCGCGGCAGCTTACCGAGGCCTTCCTGATGGAGGGCGGCCGCATCGTGTCGCGGGTGTTCCATCATCCGGCGGAACTGGCGGAGCTGGCCGAGCCGGTGGTCGTCAACTGCACCGGCTATGGCGCGCGCGCCCTGTTCGGCGACGAGAGCGTAGTGCCGGTCCGAGGCCAGATCGCCTGGCTGACGCCCCAGCCCGAAGTAACCTATGCGCTCTACTATCGCTCGATCAGCATGGTGCCGCGCCACGATGGAATCGTCATCCAGGCCAATGGCTCGAGCCAGATGGTCGGCTATGGGGTCGCCGACGAGACGCCGGATCGAGCCGAATCGGAACTGGCCTTGGCGACGCTCGCGACCCTGTTCGCGAGCGCCTGACGCCGGTCAGCCGACGCCGGCGGCGACCGTATAGGTGGCTTCGGTCTTCGACGCGACCTCGTCCAGGGTCACGCCCTCGGCCAGTTCGATCAGCTCCAGCCCCGCGCCGTCCGGCTTGACGTCGAAGACGCACAGGTCGGTGATGATCCGACTGACCACGCCCGTGCCGGTCAGCGGCAGGGTGCAGGCCTTCAGCACCTTGGACTGGCCGTGCTTGTTGGCGTGGTCCATGACCACGACGACGCGCTTGACGCCGGCGACCAGGTCCATGGCCCCGCCCATGCCCTTCACCAGCTTGCCGGGGATCATCCAGTTGGCGATGTCGCCGTTCTCAGCCACTTCCATGGCCCCGAGGATGGAAAGGTTGATGTGGCCGCCGCGGATCATGGCGAAGCTATCGGCCGAGCTGAAATAGCTGCTCTCGGGAATCTCGGTGATGGTCTGTTTGCCGGCGTTGATCAGGTCGGCGTCGACCTCGTCCTCATAGGGAAAGGGCCCCATGCCGAGCATGCCGTTCTCGGACTGGAGGGTGACCTCCATCCCGTGCGGGATGTAGTTGGCCACCAGGGTGGGGATGCCGATGCCGAGGTTGACGTAGAAGCCGTCCTGAAGCTCGCGGGCGGCGCGGGCGGCGAGTTGTTCGCGGGTGCGGGACATCAGACGGCCTCCCTCTGGCGGACAGTGCGCTGTTCGATGCGCTTCTCGGGCTGCGTCAGCACGATACGACCGACGTAGATGCCGGGGGTATGGATCTGATCGGCGTCCAGCGCGCCCGTCGGGACGATGTGTTCGACTTCAACGACGGTGACCTTGCCGGCCGTCGCCATCATCGGATTGAAGTTGCGTGCGGTCTTGCGGAACTGGAGATTGCCGCGCCCGTCCGCCTTCCAGGCCTTGATGATGGACAGATCAGCGACGAGGCCTGTCTCCATGACGAAGTCGCGACCGTCGAAGGAACGGACTTCCTTGCCCTCGGCGACCAGGGTGCCGACGCCGGTGGCGGTGAAGAAGGCGGGGATTCCGGCGCCGCCGGCGCGGATGCGTTCGGCGAGCGTGCCCTGCGGATTGAACTCGAGCTGCAGCTCGCCGGCCAGATACTGGCGCTCGAACTCCTTGTTCTCCCCGACGTAGGACGAGATCATTTTCGCGATCTGGCGGGTGCCGAGCAGCTGGCCGAGGCCGAAGCCGTCCACGCCGGCGTTGTTGGAGATGACGGTCAGGCCCTTGACGCCGCTGTCGCGCAGGGCGGCGATCAGGTGCTCTGGAATACCACACAGGCCGAACCCGCCGGACATGACAGTCATGCCATCGAAGGTCAGGCCTTCCAGTGCGGATGCCGCGTCGGGGAAGATCTTCCGCATCGCTTCCTCATTTTTTCACCACCTGATGAATATCGGTGGCTGCTCTGGCTCAATACGGCGATGCGCCATCGGCGGCAAGGTCGGCGGTCTCAGACCGGGTGGCCGACCGTCACTGGCCGTGTGGGCGCGGGTCCGCGGTGGCGGTACCGCGCACCCTTGAGCATCATTTTCACGGCCTCCCAGTGAATCCCGGCGGTCACCTTCCACGTCAGTAGCGGATGGGTGACGAAGGCCCGGAAAAGCTGGGCGTCTGTCAGGGATCTGCGCTTGCCGCTGAAACCGGCTGTGAGGATCGGAGTCTCTCCCCGCCGCACGGCGACGACGACCGACACGGCGTCCCCCGGTGGTCGAACCGTGAAGTCGTAGGTCAGGTCGCGGTCCATGAAGGGTGACACGAAGAAGCGCTTCTCCGCCGTCTGTAACACGGGACCGTCGCCTGCGGCCGGCGTGGCTACAAGGTAGCTGTGGCGCTCGCCGAAGGTGTTGGTCACCTCGTACAACAGGGCCGCCAAAGTCCCGTCAGGCCGATGGCAGAAGAACACGCTGATGGGATTGAAACCGTAGCCGAGAATGCGGGGCATGGTCAGCAGCCGGATCGGGCCGCCCTCGATGTCGAGGCCCGCCGCCGCAAGGTGCTCTTCGATCTGGGTCCGCAGCGGTCGGCCCGAGCGGTCGCCGTGGTCGGATGTCCGCAGGGTGATCGGCCCGAACCGGCGACGAAGCAGGCGCAAGCGGTCCTGCAAGCCTTCCAGCTCGTCGAGATCGACCTGCACCATCCACAGCCGGTAGCGCAGGCGATGCGCGAAGTCGCGGCTGCGCTGATGCACGACCTCGCCGACATAGATGGCGCTGTGGACCCCGGGTTCCATCAGTGGGGGTGTATCACGCGGCCTCGGTCATCGGCGCAACGGACGAGGTCGCCCTTCCGATATGTATCCGCCCGCTCTCGTTCTGGACTGACCACGGTCTGCGGACCCCGCCCAGCTGTTCTGCGACGGCCAGCCCGGCCTGCAGTCCATCCTCGTGAAAGCCCGAGCCGAACCATGCCCCGGCGAACCAGACATTGCGCCGGCCCTGCAGGCTCCACAGCTCACTCTGTGCGGCGACCGCCGCGCTGTCGAATACCGGGTGTTCGTAGTCCCACTCGCCGAGCACCAGTTCGGGATCCGGTTCGCGAGCGGGGTTCAGGCTGACAAACAGGGGCGGCCCGGGCAGGCTCTGCAGCTCGTTCATCCAGTAGGTCACGCCGCCCTCTCCGGCCCGGTCGGAATAGCCGAGATGGGTCCACGCCGCCCAGGCCTTGCGCCGCTTGGGCATTAGCGAAGTGTCGCGGTGCAGGATCACGCGGTTCGGGCGGTAGGCGATGGCCCCGAGCAAGCGACGGTCCTCGGCCGACGGCGCCTCCAGCAGCGCCAGCGCCTGATCCGAGTGCGTCGCCAAAACCACCGCGTCGAACCGCTCGAGCCTGCCGTCTGCGAAGCGCAGGGCCGCGCCGTCGAGGCCGCGCAGCACCCCCGTAACACCCGCATCGACGACGATCCGGCCCCGGAACGCCTGCACAAGGCGGTTCACGTAAGCCCGGCTGCCGCCGTCAACCGTGCGCCAGGTCGGCTTCAGGTCCACCCTGAGCAGGTTGTGATTCATGTAGAAGCGTACGAAGGACGCGGCTGGATAGCTGGCCATCTGCCCCATGGTGCAAGACCAGATCGCCGCCGCCTGCGGCAGCAGATGCGCTTCACGAAAGAGCGCCCCATAACCGCCGCGCGTGAGGTAGGCCTCGAGCGTCTCTCCCGAACGCTCCAACTCGGGCAGATCGCGCGGGGCCTGCTTCTGGAACCGCAGCAGGTCGCCGATCATCCGCCAGAATTTCGGGCTGGCGTAATTGCGCTTCTGGGCGAACAGGGCTCCGAGACCCTGGCTGCAGTATTCGAAGGCGCCGTCGTCGATCGAAACGGCGAACGACATCATCGCCGGCTTGGTCGGCACGTCGAGGTGATCGAACAGGGCCGTCAGGTTTGGGTAGTTGCTCTCGTTATAGACGATGAAGCCGGTGTCGACCGGAACCGGCTGGCTGGGGGAGGGCGCATCGACCGTATTGGAGTGGCCGCCGACCCGGGTGTCGGCCTCGTACAAGGTTACGTCGTGTTCCTGCGACAGCAGCCAGGCGCACGACAGGCCGGCGATGCCCGATCCCACGACGGCGATGCGTTGGCCCCGCGGCCGGGCGACGTTGTCTGAAACGAGGTGCGGGGACATGCGGGCTCCGGTAAAGTTCGGGGGAGTTACGGTGCCGTTTCGGTGTCAGATGCCTGGCGGACATCCGGAGAGCCGTGCGCGCCGTAGCTGGGCCGTTCGTCAGCCGTCAGGACTTCGCACATGAATATCGCCAACGTCGCTATCCGAAAGCTGCAGGACGCGCCATTTCCGGATTTTGTCGCCCGCCCGGCCATCGACAGTCTCGTCTCCGAAGCGCGGCGCCGTCTGGATCGCGAGGGGCCGCACGACGCGGCGGCCTTCGCCCGCGATATGGCCCGCCGCGCCATTGCAGAGCATGCCGCTGCTGCCAACGAGCAGCACTATGAGTTGCCGCCGGAATTCTTCCAGATCTGCCTTGGGAAGCGGCTGAAATACTCCTGCTGCCTCTACACCGCGCCCGGCGCGACCCTGGACGAGGCGGAGGAGGCGGCCCTGGCGGAGACGTGTGCGCACGCCGGTCTTGCTGATGGGCAGCGCATTCTGGAACTGGGCTGTGGCTGGGGCAGCCTGAGCCTGTGGATGGCCGAGCGCTATCCGCGCGCGTCAATCACGGCGGTCTCGAACAGTCACGGCCAGCGCGGCCATATCGAGGCCGAGGCAAGGGCGAGGGGGCTGAAAAACCTGACTGTCATCACCTGCGATATGAATGAATTCGAGGCGCCGACCCCGATGGGCGAGGGCTACGACCGGATCGTGTCGGTGGAGATGTTCGAGCATATGGCCAACTGGCGGGCCCTGCTGACCCGCGCCCATCACTGGCTGAAGCAGGACGGCCGGATGTTCGTCCACGTCTTCACACACCGCGACGCGCCGTACCGTTTCGATCACACCGACAGCGGCGACTTCATCGCGCAGCATTTCTTCACCGGCGGGGTCATGCCGAGCCGCAGCCTGATGCACCAGTTCGGCGACGTTTTTGCGGTCGAGCAGGAATGGACGTGGAGCGGCGTCAACTACCAGCGCACCGCCGACGATTGGCTGGCCAACATGGACGCCAACGCCGACCGGGTAATGGAGCTGATGCAGGAGACCTACGGACCCGACGCGGCCCTGTGGCGTCGACGCTGGCGGCGGTTCTACCTCGCCACCGCAGGTCTGTTCGGCAACGACGGCGGCGCCACCTGGGGTGTCAGCCACTATCTGCTGAAGCCGGTTACGGGAGCCAAGTGATGATCAAATATCTCGCGGCGTACGTCGGCGCCGGACTGACTTTCGCCGTTATAGACGCGGTCTGGCTGACCCTGATGACGAACCGGCTCTACAAGCCGGTGCTGGGCCCTATCCTCGCCGAGAAGCCGGACATGAAGGCGGCGGTGCTGTTCTATCTGATCTCGATCGGGGGCACGGTCTTCCTTGCGATCGAGCCGGCGCTCAGGGAAGGCGCCTGGCAGCGAGCGGCGCTGAACGGGGCGGTGCTGGGTTTCGTCGCCTACGCCACCTATGACCTGACCAACCAGGCGACGCTGAACGTCTGGTCGAGCCGGCTCACGATCATCGACCTGTGCTGGGGCACGACCCTCACCACGATTTCGGCCCTCGGCGGATACGCCGCCGCGCGCTGGGCGGAGGCCCGCTTCGGCTGAACGCGGGCCGCCTTGACCGCTGACGCTGACCGGCCCTAGCGTGCGCCGCCCGTCGGGGCGTGGCCAAGGGAAAGTTTCATATGCGTCGTCAGTTGCTCAGCCGGGCGGCGCCCGCCTTCGTCATGCTCGCAGTCTTCGCCGGGCCAGTGCTGGCGCAGGAAGGGCAGACCTATCAGCAGCCGCCGGCGCCGATCGCGGCTATCCTCGGCAGCAAGCCCACGCCGACCGCGTCGCTGTCGCCGGACCGCAGCACCATCGCCCTGTTCGAGCGGGCCAACCTGCCGCCCATAGCGGAACTGGCGGAGCCGATGCTGCGGCTGGCGGGGTATCGGATCAACCCGCGCAATAACGGTCCGGCCAACAGCCGGGTCAATTGGCTGACAGGTCTCAGCTTCCAGCCGGTCGCCGGCGGAGCGGCGCGGACAGTGGCGCTCCCTGCCGGCGCGCGTTTCATGTCCCCGAGCTGGTCACCGGACGGCAAAACGGTCGCCTTCCTGATGGACGCGCCGTCCGGTCTCG
>DASRWP010000099.1:0-2730 GCA_035654535.1 Brevundimonas sp. | reverse complement strand
CCGTGAGCCGAGCGGCTTCAAGGTCCTGCTGCGCTTCCTTCCCTTCCTCTGGCCGGAGGGGAAGCCGGCGCTCAAGCTGCGCGTGGTGGTGGCGTTCGCGATGGTCGTCGCCTCGATCACGCTGACCACCATCGTCCTGCCCAAGGCGTTCGGCGGCGCGGTCGACCGGATGACGAGCGGAGCGCCCGACGCGGCGTCGGTGGCGATCGCGCTGGTCGCGGCCTTCGCGCTGGCCAGGTTCAGCGGCGTACTGCTCGACAATCTGCGCAACGGCATCTTCGAGACTGTCGGGCAGGAAGCAACCCGGCAATTGTCAGAGCAGACCTTCTCGCACCTGCACGGCCTGTCCCTGCGCTTCCACCTCGAGCGGCGCACCGGGGCGGTCACCAAGATCATCGAGCGCGGGTCGAAGAGCATCGACATCATGCTTTACTTCCTGCTGTTCAACCTGGCCCCGACCATCCTCCAACTGGCAATTGTCGGCGTGCTGTTCTGGACCGAGTTCGGACCCGGGCTGGTGGCGGCGACGGCGGTGGCGGTGGTCGCCTATATCTGGTTCACCAAGGCGGTGACCGATTGGCGGGTCCGGCTGCGCGAGGAGTGGACCACCCACGATACCGCCACCACCGCGCGCGCGGTCGACAGCTTGCTGAACTTCGAGACGGTCAAATATTTCAACGCCGAGGAGCGCGAGCGGCGATTGTACGGCAAAGCGGTCGAGAACCTTGCCCGCTCGACCGTCAAGATCGAGACCAGCCTGGCGGCGATGAACATCGGGCAGAGCCTGATCACCAACCTGCTGATGGGCGGAGCCATGGCCTACACCGTCTGGGGCTGGAGCCGGGGGCAGTTCAGCACCGGCGACCTGGTGGTGGTCAACGCGCTGCTGACGCAGCTTTTCCGGCCGCTGGACATGCTGGGCACTGTGTACCGGACGATCCGCCAGGGCCTGACCGACATGGACGAGATGTTCCGCCTGCTCGATACGCCGACGGAAGTCAGCGATCGTCCCGGCGCCCGTCCGCTCCACGTGGAACAAGGCCATGTTCGCTTTGAGAACGTCCGCTTCGGCTATGAGGACGGGCGCGAGATATTGAAGGGTCTGACCCTCGACGTGCCCGCCGGACAGACCGTCGCGGTGGTCGGCCCGAGCGGTGCCGGCAAGTCGACGCTGGCCCGGCTGCTGTTCCGTTTCTACGACCCGTCGGCCGGGCGGATAACCATCGACGGGCAGGACATTGCGGAGGTGACCCAGGCCTCGCTCCGCGCTGTGATCGGGATCGTGCCGCAGGATACGGTGTTGTTCAACGACACTTTAGGCTACAACATCGCCTACGGTCGTGATGATGCGAGCGCTGAGGTGGTGGCGCAGGCGGCCACCGGCGCCGCGCTTGACGCCTTCGTCCGGGCGCTTCCGGACGGGTTCGAATCTCGCGTCGGCGAGCGCGGCCTGAAGCTGTCGGGCGGCGAGAAGCAGCGCGTGGCCATCGCCCGCGCCCTGGCCAAGGACCCCAAGATCCTGTTCGCCGACGAGCCCACATCGGCGCTGGACGGCGAGAACGGCCAGATCGTCATCCGCCTGCTGCGACGCGCCGCGACGGAGCACGGCGCCGCCGTCATCTGCGTGACCCATGACCCGCGTCTGGAAGAATGGGCCGACCGGGTGATCAAGATCGAAGACGGCGTCATCATCA
Source organism: Brevundimonas sp. (assembly GCA_035654535.1). Taxonomy (GTDB): domain Bacteria; phylum Pseudomonadota; class Alphaproteobacteria; order Caulobacterales; family Caulobacteraceae; genus Brevundimonas. The sequence goes on along the minus strand of DASRWP010000099.1, from coordinate 1,036 downwards.
GCGACGAACGCCGCATCCCCAATCCCGACGCCACGCTGGCGTCGCACTGACCGCCTTCCGAGGACCTCTCACAATGCCCGGCTTCCTGAAGAACAAGTGGACCTGGATCGGCGTCGCGCTGATCGTCGTCATCGCGGTCGGTTTCGTATTCACGCAGAACGGCGCGAAGGCGAAGAAGGCCGAGGAGGAGAAGGCCGCCGCCCAGAAGGTCGAGAGCCCCTATGCGGCCATCGCCAACGGCAAGGTCGATGTCGAGGGCGGGATCATCCAGATCGCCGCCCGCCGCGGCGGCGTTGTCCGCCAGGTGCTTGTGCAGGAAGGCGACCGCGTCGTCGCCGGCCAGATCCTCGCCCGGCAGGAAGACGACGAGCCCCGCCTCGCGCTGCAGAGCGCCAGCGCCGACGTGGCCCAGGCCGAGAGCCAGATGCGCCTGATCCAGGTCGACATCCGCACCGCCCAGCGCGAGCATGATCGTCTGCAGCAACTGGTGGCCACCAACTTCGTCGCCGCCCAGCGCATGGATCAGGCCCGCGATTCCATCTCCCAGGCCCAGGCCCGCCTCGGTTCGGCCCAGGCCGCCGTCGAAACGGCCCGCGCCCGCCGTAACCAGGCCGCCTACAACGTCGAGCTGACCGTCATCCGCGCGCCGCAGTCGGGCCGGATCGTACGCCGCTACGCCAACCCCGGCGCGGGGGCCTCGACCCTGAACGTGTCGAATATGTTTGACCTTGAGCCGGACGCGCCGCGCATCGCCCGCGCCGAGATCGTCGAAAGCGACATCCCCAACATCACGCCCGGACAGGCGGTCGAAATCACCCCGGAGGGTGACCCGTCCAAGGTTTATGTCGGCGCCGTCCTCCGCCGCGCCGCGGTCTTCGGCGCCCGCAAGCTGGCCTCGGACGACCCGTCCCAGCGGTCAGACGAGCGGGTGGTCGAGGTCGTCGTCACCGCCGGCGATGCGCCCCTGCTGATCGGCCAACGGGTGCTGGTGAAGTTCATGAAGCCCGGCCAGACCGCCGGCGCCCCCCGCGCCGTC
>DASRWP010000098.1:0-10143 GCA_035654535.1 Brevundimonas sp. | reverse complement strand
GTCGCGACGGTCCTGCCGCTCTTCGCGTCGGTCTTCCCGGCGAAGCTGGCGCTGCTCGGCGGCGGCGGCTTCGCGGATTTCCTGAACGCTGCGGAACACCGGCGCATTGCTCTCGGGCGAGCCCTGTTGCTGCCGCTCGGCCCGACGCTCTTGCCGCCGCTCGCGGTTCTGCTGCGGCTCGGCCGCGGCGCTGGCCGCAACGGCCGGGGCCTGGCGCTCCTGGCGGCGCTCTTGCCGCTGCTCGCGGCTTTCTTGCGGTTGGGCCGCGGGCGCTGCGGCCGGGGCCGACGCCCGGCGCTCCGCCTCGGCGGCAGCCCGGATTTCGGCGACGCTGCGGAAGGCAGGCGCATCCTGGGCCATCGCCGGCGCCGCTGCGGGCAGCACATAGGCGGCGATGGCGGCGGCCATCATCAATGAACGTTTCATTCTCGTATTCTTCCCCGCACGCCCCTGTCAGGCGGCTTGCACAAGAGATCGCATCCGACACCTGAACGGTGACTGAACGACCCGCGTCATGCGCCAGCAATCGCACAGGAAAACGCCTCGCGGACGATGCCCGCGAGGCGTTCTCCGATCCTTCGGCGGCCGACCCTAGAAGGCGCCGGAAAGGACGCTGGCGATCAGGCCCGTGGCGATAGCGATCATGACGATGTCATTGCCGGCGTGGACGTAGCGGTAGCCGCGCGGCGCGGGGCCGAGGCCGTACACGTACGGGTCACGGACGTAGTAGCTGCGGTACGAGTGCGGCAGGTAGCTGCCGCGGCGCCAGCTTTGGCCATAGTAGCGCGGCTCAACCCGGTAGTAGCCGTAGCTGGGGGCGTACCAGTAGCCGTTGCGGGCCCCGCGATAGTCGCGGAAGTCGTCCCGTCCACGCCACCAGTCGCGATTGTTGCGATCCCAGCGCTGATCGCGCCGGAAGTCCTGCCGGTCGTCGCGGCGCTCCTCACGGAAGTCGCGGCGGTCTTCGCGGCGGTCCTGCCGGTATTCGCGGCGATTGTCGTATTCGCCGTTGCGGTAATCGCGTCGGTCGTCCCGCCGCTCCTGACGGAACTCGCGGCGATCATCGCGGCGGTCCTCACGATATTCGCGGCGGTTTTCGCGGCGGTCGCCGCGGCTCTGGGCTTCGGCGACCAGCGGGGCGGCGGTGGACAGCACCAGCCCCATCACGGCGGCCTTGGTGAAGCGGTTCATCTGACTCTCTCCATGGGGCGGAATACGATTACCGCCCGTTAATCATGTGTTCACGCTCCGCCGCGGCGGATGAACCAAGGCTGAACGGAGGCGTCAGGTTGGGCCGAGCAGCCATTGTGGCGGCGGGACGCGGCGCCCAAGTCAGGCGGCCCGAACAGGAACCGCCGATGACCCGCCCGATCGAACTCTGGTACTGGCCGACCCCGAACGGCTGGAAGATCTCTATCGCTCTGGAGGAGATGGGCCTGCCCTATGTGCTCAAGCCGGTGAACATCGGCGCAGGCGAGCAGTTCGACGCCGCCTTTCAGGCGATCAGCCCGAATGGCCGGATGCCGGCCATCGTCGATCCGGACGGACCGGACGGCGAGCCGCTGTCGATCTTCGAATCCGGTGCGATCCTGCAGTACCTCGGGCGCAAGTCGGGTCGGTTCTATCCGCAGGACCCCCGTGGCAAGGCCGAGGTCGACCAGTGGCTGTTCTGGCAGGTCGGGGGGCTGGGGCCGATGGCGGGCCAGACCCATCACTTCCGCCAGTACGCGCCGGCGCTGATCCGGGATCAGCGACAGATCGCCTATGGCGTCCGGCGGTATACGGACGAGACGCACCGCCTGTATGGCGTCCTGAACCGGCGGCTGGCTGACCGCGACTTCATCGCGGGAGAGTATTCCATCGCCGACATGGCCTGCTGGCCGTGGATACTGCCGGAGCATCAGGGGCAGAGTCTTGACGAGTTCCCGCACCTCGCAGCGTGGATCGGGCGGGTGGGCGAGCGCCCCGCCGTCATCGCGGGGCGGGCGCTGGGCGACGCGCTGCGCGGCAACCTGGCGGCCTCGGGTCAGGCAGCGGAGACGGCGCGCAAGGTGCTGTTCGGCCAGCGCGCACGGTGACGCTTCGTCAGGAAAGAGATGACCGCCGGATTGACGAGAGATTTCAGCGATATGAATCCGCGCGCGAGTATTCACTTCTGCTTTACTGAAAAGATTTGTGAGACCTCGCGCCGTTAACTTTAACTTCAAACCACGGGTATTTTATCGCGGTCACAGGGCGGGGCCAGAAAGGTCCCGGATCCGGGAGACAGTGTGATGAACGCGCAAGAAACGGCGCCCACGGTCAACGAGCAGGCTCTGCCCCTGCCGACCGCCGACATGAACGGCGACGACCTGTTCCGTCTGGGCATGATGTACTCAAACGGTCAGGGCGGTTGCCCGATGGACCGGGTTTCGGCCCACATGATCTTCAATCTGGCCGCCATGAAGGGCTCCGTCGAGGCGCGCGTCTATCGCCGCGAGATGAGCCAGGAGATGGAGCAGGACGAGATCGCCGAAGCCCAGAAGGCGGCCCGCCGCTGGATCGACGCCGGCGTGGTGAGGCTGGCGGCGTAAGAAGTGGCTGGTGGCTAGTGGCTGGCCACTTCAGAAGTTCTGGTACTGGCCGCCGATGGCGTAGCTGAAACCGATCGGCAGGGCGTTGCGGAACAGGGTGACGAAGTTCGCTACCTCGCCCAGCGTCGATCGCGGCACGAAGATGATGTCGCCCCGGCGCAGGGCGATGACCTCGCCCCTCCTCGGTCGAAGATCGACCGCCCGGAGCATGCGCACACCGCCCGGCCCCCGTCGGATCAGCGCGACCTCGTTCTGACGCGCGGTCGGGAGATAATCCCCGGCCTGGATGACGGCCTGATAGGCGTCCAGATCGCCCACCATTTCGATCATGCCCGGATTCTTCACCTCGCCCCCGACCCATACCCGGATCGGGCCCGCGGTCTTGAGAGTGATCTCCACGAGCGGCCGGCGCAGCTGGCTGGCATAGGCGGCGGAGGCGTCCGCCTCGACCTCGGCGATGGTGCGGTCGGCGGCCATGATCTGACCGACCAACGGTAGGGAGATGCGCCCGTCAGGCCCGATCTTCTGGGTGCGGGTCAGTTCGGCCGCCGTCGGCGTGGCGATCTCGATCTCGTCACCGGGATAGAGAACGTATTCCGGTTCCGTCTCGGTCCAGTCGGCGAAACCGATTTCCGGAAATGAGGTCCGGCCCGCCGTCTGAACCCGATCAGCTCCGGGACGCGGCATTCGCGCACCGTATTCGCCGCCGGTCAGGCCAGACGCCACGGCGCCGCATCCGGACGTCATGGCGCCGACCCCGGCGAGGCCCAGAAGCATCAAGCGGCGATCGATGGCCATGGCGGATTCGTTCCGGAAAGCGACTGTCAGGGCAGGGTGGCGACTTATGGGTAACCAGTGGTTAACGCCGCTGGCCCAAGGCTTGGCGTGTCAGTCCTGTTCGATGGAATCAGTTCGCCCGCATGCGTACGACGGCTTACACCACGGTCCGGCCGCGCTACGGCTTCCTCGACGTCGTCGGGCTGCTGTTCCGGGAATTCTGGTTGATGGTCGTCATCTTCCTGGCGGTGTTCGCGCTTGGGACGGCGGCGGTCCTGACGCTGAAAAAATCCTACACCGCCACGGCCAGCGTCTACGCCGGGGTCGGGTCCGAATACGTCTATCAGCCACGCGTCGGCGCGACCGAGCGCGGTCAGCCTCTTGAGGCTGACGCCGTGGCCCTGTCGGAAGCGGCCATCCTGAAGAGTCTTGAGGTCAAGCGGCGGGCCGTCCGCGCCGTCGGCGCCGACACGGTGCTGGGCCCCGATGCCAGGGGCACGCCGGCGGAAAGGGAAACCGCCGCTCTGAAGGCTTTGGATGGGGGTCTCGGGGTCGGTACGACCGCCGGCAGCGCAATCATCTCCGTCACCTACCAGTCCGAAGACCCGGTGCGCGCGGCGCAGGTGTTGAATGCCGTCGTGGATCAGTATCTGGTCCAGCGCCGGAGCGTCTTCCGCGACCGCACGACACCCGCGCTGGCGGAACAGCGCGAAGCCTTCGAGACCGATCTGGACGAAGCCGATCAGGCCTATGCCGCCTTCATGCAATCCAATGACCTTGGTGACTTCGCCACCGCCAAGGCGACTTTGGCGGCGACCTACCAGACCACCTACGCCGAGGCGCTGTCGCTCCGGGCCCAGCTGAATCAGGCGGGTCGGCGGGTCGAGACGCTGGAGCGCCAGCTGGCCGAACAGCCGGCCGAGGTCGTGCTGCAGCAGGACCTGAACATCTCGGCCCAGGATCAGATCCTGCAGCTGCGCACCCAGCGCGAGGGTCTGCTGTCACGCTATACACCCGACGCCCAGCCGGTGAAGGACATCGAGCAGCAGATCGCCGACCTTCAGGCCTATGTCGCGACAGGCACGACGGTGGGGGCCAAGGAGGTCCGCACCGGGCCCAGCACCATCTTCACCGAGATCGAAACCACGCGGATCACGGCCGCCGCGGATCGGGACGGACTGGCTGCGCGCCTGAGCGTGGCCGAGAACCAGCTGGCGCAGCTGCGTTCGCGGCAGGCCGAACTGACGCGACTGGAATCGACCAACGCCAATCTGGCGGGCAATCGCGAGGTTCTGGCGGCCAATATCCGCGACTTCCAGCAGCGCGAAAGCGCGGCCCGCGCCGACAGCGCGCTGGTCGCGGCGGGGGCCGACAACGTCACGGTGCTGGAACGCGCCCAAGCGCCGACCAAGGGCACCAGCCTCAAGGCGCCGCTGCTGGCGGTGGTGTTCCTGTTCGCAGCCTTCACCGCGCTGTGCGTCGGCCTGCTGCGCATTTTCGCCCGCAAGGGCTACGTCACCCCGGCCTCCACCGGTCGGACGTTGCAGATGCCGGTCCTTGCCGTCGCGCCGATCAAGGCCGCGAACGACCGCACCCGGCCCGAAGTCATGGTAGCGTAGGAGCCGGTAGCCGGGCGTAGCGATTCGATGGTCGATCTCACATCCGAAATGGCGGCGCTCTGGGCCGCGCTCGGCCAGGCTCCCGGTCATCGCGGACGCGTGGTGCAGGTGGCGGCCGCGAATTCCGGCGAAGGCGTATCCACAGTGGCCCGGGAGTACGCGCGACTGGCGGCCGTTCGTGCGCGCAAGCCGGTATGGCTGATCGACGCCGACCTGGCGCAGCAGGGCCAGCTGGAGGCCGTGGCGGCTCAGCCCGACCGTTTCGGCGCCCTCGGCAAGGCCGCCATCGCCACTCCGGATGGATCGATCTTCTTCGCCGTAACGCCGCGAATGATGGATCGCGACGGCCGTCCTGTGCACCCGGCGCGGCTGATGACGGCGCGGCCCTGCCTCGGCGGGCGGTTGTGGGTCACGCGCTTCGCGGCCGAGCACCTGCGCTCGGGCCAGCGCGCCGAAGCCGTCGGCGACGCCAGCTACTGGGACGCCCTGCGCAAGCACGCCGATACTGTGGTCATCGACGCGCCAGCGGCCGACCGCAACGACATGGCCATAACGCTGGCGCCCTTTGTCGATTCAACGGTGCTGGTCGTGGCGGCCGGCATCACTCCCGCGAACGAGCCGATGATGCTGCGCGACGAGATCGAGGCGGTCGGGGGCAAGATCGCCGGCGTGGTCATCAACCGCTCGACCTACAATCCGCCCGCCTTCCTCAAGCGGCTGGCTGGATAGCCGCCGCATCCAGCCGCGCCATCTCGCGCGCTCCATAAAATTGCGGCTCGAAGCCCTTCATCCAGAGAACCTTGCCGGCTCCCCGGACGGTGCGGTCGTACATGGCGGCGCGGGCGGGACTGGCGATCAGGCCGAGGGCGGCCGAGGCCGCGCCCCACACCACCGTCTGCGCCGCGCCGATCAGCATCCAGCGGGCCACCGCAGGCCAGTCCCTCGCCGCCGCCGCCGTCTGGCTGGGCCCCTGCCCATAGGCGAAGGCGCGGGCGAGGGCGTAGTTCAGGGTGGCGCGGTGGGCGGGTGCGAACTCCTCGACCCAGGCGTCGGAGGCCCAGCCGAACCGGCCGCCGCGCCGGCCCAGAGCCGAGAACAGGGCGTCGTCCTCGCCGCCAGCCTGATCGGCGCGCGTGTCGAACGGCGCCGCGCCGGGCAGGGCCGTCGCGCGCACCAACAGCGAGTTGCCGCAGCCCCATGGGCTGTCCACCAGCATCGTCCGGTCCGGGCCTTCCCGGCCGAAGAACCGCTCGAGATAGGGCCGCAGCCAGTCGGCGGCCTCGGGCGCGCGGCCGACGATGGGCCCGAAGACTGCGTCAGCGCCGGTTTCCGCCTGCGCGCGCAACAGGGCGGCCAGCCATCCGGGCGAGGCCGCCTCATCGTCGTCGAGGAAGGCGATCAGGGGCGCGGCCGTGGCGGAGAGGCCGGCGTTGCGGGCCGTGGCGACCCCGGGCGTCGGCGCGTGGACGTAGACGAGGGGCCAGGGCGAAGCGGCCAAAAGGCCCGAGACAGTCGCGGCGGCCGAGCCCGAAGGATCGTTGTCGACGACGACGATCCCGGCGACCCGGTCGGCGACGCCTGTCTGCGCGAAGAGCGAGCGCAGCGCCCGCTCCAGACTGTCGGGCCGGCGCAAGGTCGGCACGATAACGGCGACGTCACCCATCACACCGCGTCCGCATAGAGGGCGGCCCGGTAGAGCCGCAGCGAAAAGGCGCGGGCCGCGACGGGCAGCCAGCCGGCCTCGGCCCCGCGCCGCATCAGCGGCCGCAGCAGACCCAGTCCCGGCAGGCGCTTCAGGGTCCGCGCGGCGCGGTAGCTCGGCCAGGCGGCGACCAGCGCGGGGTGCCGGGCCGCGATCCGGGCGAAATTCGGCGCCGACTGCTCATACTTGCCGGCGAGTGCGGGCACCGTATCGAGGCCCATATGGGTGGCCGGGTTATCGACGTGCAGAATCTCGAACCGGCGCGCCACCCGCGCGGCCCATTCCACATCTTCCCAGCCCCAGCCGGTGAAGCCTGAGTCAAAGGCCTCGGCCTCGAACACGTCCCGACGGACCAGCAGGTTGGAGGTGTAGACGTATTTTTCCGGCTGTTTCGCCCGTTCCGGGGCGGCCACGCACTCGGATTTGGCCGCCATGGCCCGGTGGACGGCGAAGCGCGCCTCGTCGGGCGCCTGCAGCAGGGAGAATCCACCGAAAGCCACGGCCGGGTTGGCGGCGCTGACCAGCTCAGACCAACGCCGCAGGAAGGCCGGGTTGTCCGGGCGCATATCGCTGTCGAGGAACAGCAGGCTCTTGCCGCGCGCCGCGGAGGCGAGGCGGTTGCGGCCCACGGCGCGGCCTTCATTGGCGGTCAGGCTGATCAGCCGCGCAGGCAAATCCATTGTCTGCAGATGCGCCGTCAACCGGGTGGTCAGGGCCAGGTCGCCGGTGCCGTCGTCCAGCAGCACGATCTCGACCGCGCCGTTCAGCGCCGTCGCCTCTGCGTTCAGCCGCGCCAGCAGATCGGCCGGATCGTCGCGCAGGAAGGGGATCAGGACCGACAAGGCAGGGGATGCGGCCTTCCAGCTGGCGTTTTCGAGGATCTGCGCGCTCACGCGGCGGCCCTCCGCGCCCGCAGTTCGGCCAGCACGCGTACGGCGACGTCGCGGACGCCGGCGGCGTTCAGGGTCAGGGCCGCCGCCGCATAGATGAGCGCGCCCACGCCGGCGTCCAGCATCAGCTCGGCGAAGCCTCCGATCGGGGGCAGGCGCACCACCACCAGCGCCATGGCGCCCGTGGCGACGGCGCACCGAAGCAGGCTCTCCCACGGCACGGGCAGCGCCATCACGCGACGTCCGATCAGCATGGTGGCGATCATGCCGGCGGCGAAGCTGGCGGCTGTGGCCCAGGCCGCGCCCATCAGGCCGAAGCGGGGGACGAGGATCAGGTTCAACACGACGTTCAGCCCCGCCGGTATGGCCATGGCGACCAGCAGCCGCTTCGTCTTCTTCCCAAGCGTGAAGGCCTGGCCGAAATAGTATGCGGTGAGGCCGAACAGCAGGGCCGACAGGGCGATCCACGGCGTCACGCTGGCGGCGGCGGCGCGCAGATCCTCTCCTATGAGCACCTCGGCCAACGGCCGCGCGACCAGAGCCACGCCGGCCGCGGCTGGAAGGCCGATGAGCAGGAAGGTCGACAGCTGTTCGCGCGCCGCCTCTTTAAGGCGTTCCGGTCCGCCGCGCTCAAGCGCCATCACCAGCGCGGGCTGCCCCGCCGAGCCCAGCCACAGGAACAGCACGTCCAGCGTGCGGTTCGCGATCGAATAGCTGGCGTGATAGGCGCCGACCGCGGCCTCGTCCATGAAGGCCGCTAGCAGGAACCGGTCGGTCGAGGACAGCACCACCGTCAGGGCCAGGGAGGCCGCGATGGGATAGCCGTAGATGGCGTAGGACCGCAGCCGCCCGCGCTCGGCCGTCGCGCACCGCGCCTGCCGGAGTTCGCCGGGCAGGATGAAGGGCAGGGCCGCCAGCGGGGCCAGGGCCAGTCCCAGCAGGGGCGCCGCGCCGCCCGCGCCGCCGAGGGCGAAGCCGACGCCGATGAGCAGGCCGCCGACGGCCACCGACATATCCAGGTTGGCGGCCTTGGAGACCTCGCCCGCGGCCCGATACCGCTCCTGCGCCAGTTTGACGAAACAGCGCACCGGGCAGCCCGCCAGCCCGGCGGCAAGCGCGAATTTCAGCATTGGATCGGCGGGCCAGAGCCACAACACCAGGCCAACGAGCGGAACGAAGGCGACGCTCAGCCAGGTCGCCGCCCGATACAGGCTGGCGAAATGGCCGGCGAGGTCGCTGCCCGGCTTGCCGGAGGCCCAGAAGCGCGCCATGGCCGCCTCCAGCCAGGTGAAGACGGCGACGTGGGCCAGGGTCAGGACCGAAAAGGCGATCGCGTAACGGCCGAAATCCGCCGGGCTCAGCAGGCGGGTGAACAGGATGATCGACAGGACGCCGACCACGCCCTGGACGATGTTGGCGGGCAGATAACCCCAGACGCCACGCCAGAACATCAGCGCCCCCGGATCATCGCACGGCCGCGCGGTCGCCCAGCAGCACAGGGACTGTGACGGCCATGATCCAGAGGTCGAGCCAGACGGACTGGCGCTCGACGTATTCCACGTCCAGCTGGACCCGCCGGCGGACGTCCTGCGCGGTATGGAGCGGTCCGCGCGAGCCGTGGATCGCGGCCCAGCCGGTCATGCCCGGCTTGATCCGGTGACGGTGCGCGTATTCCGCCACCAGCCGGGCGGATTCGACATGGCCGGTCTTCATGCCGATGGCGTGGGGGCGAGGGCCGACCAGCGACATCTCGCCCGTCAGCACGTTCACCAGCTGCGGCAGCTCGTCGAGGCTGGTCTTGCGGATGAAACGGCCGATGCGGGTGACGCGGTCGTCGTCATGGGTGACCTGCCGGCTGGCGGTGGCGTCGGCGGTCTCCTGTCGCATCGAGCGGAATTTCCACACCACGATCTCTTCGTGGTTGAAACCGTGGCGGCGCTGGCGGAACAGGATGGGGCCCGGGCTGTCGAGACGGATCGCAAGCGCCACCACGGCCATCACGGGCGCGAGAAGGAACAGCGCCACGAGCCCGAGCAGCAGATCCTGAACCCGCTTGTTGAAGGCGCGGCGGTCGTCGTCGACCGGCCCCTGAACGTTGGCCAGCGGCGCGGCCGCGAGACGGTTCAGGGCCTTGCGAGCCTCCGACTCGTCCCTGGGTTCGACCAGAAGGGTGACTTCATTCGGCAGCGTGCGCAGCCGGCCGTTCAGCTCCCGCACCCGGGCCTCGGCCCGCGGATCGATCGCCAGCACGATCCGATCGACGTAGGGGGTCATGCGATGGGAGAGCAGGTCGTCGGCCGTCCCCAGCACAGGCACGCCCTCGATGGCCCGGGGACTGCGCGCCATCCGGTCATCGAAAATGCCCAGCACGTTCAGATCGCGCCGTTTCAGCGCCTCCCGGATCAGCGCCTCGGCGTGGCGCGTGGCTCCGACGACCACGATGTTCGGCGTCAGGGCGCCCGACGCGCGCCAGCGTGCGACCAGGTCGCTGAAGCCGGTGTGCAGGGCGTTGAGCACGATCAGCGTCAGGGAGGCCCAGACCAGGCAGGCGCTCCACTGGTCAGGCAGTCCGCCCGAGGCCC
>DASRWP010000097.1:0-13792 GCA_035654535.1 Brevundimonas sp. | reverse complement strand
CTCCCTCCGGCGAAGCGTCCGGAGGAGGATTGCCCTCAAGCCCCGCTTCCTCTACGGACTGCGCCCGTTCTCGCGCGCCGAAACGGCTGCGCCCAAGTCTTCCGGGATCCCATGAAAATCAACGGCAACAACATCAAGCCCGGCATGGTCCTGCAGGTGAACGGCGGCCTGTGGGTCGTCACCAAGGCCAGCCACGTCAAGCCGGGCAAGGGCGGCGCCTTCGCCAACGTCGAGGCCAAGAACCTTGAGACCGGCAACAAGCTGAACGAACGCTTCCGGTCCGAGGACAAGGTCGAGCGCGTCACGCTCGAGCAGAAGGACTTCTCCTACCTCTACGACGGCGGCGACAGCCTCGTGTTCATGGACGACGCCAACTACGAGCAGATCGAGCTTCAGAAGGACTGGGTTGGCGAAGACCGCATTCCCTACCTGCAGGAGGGCATGAAGGTCGTCATCGAGATGCACGAGGAGCGTCCCATCGGCCTGTCCTTGCCCGATCAGGTCACGCTCGAGGTCGTCGAAACCGAGCCGACCGTGAAGGGCCAGACCGCCTCCTCGTCCTACAAGCCGGCCATCGCCAATAACGGCGTCCGCATCATGATTCCGCCCTACATGGGCGTCGGCGAGAAGATCGTCGTCGACACCACCACCGGCGAATACGTCCGCCGGGCCGAATAGGCGCGACAGACCGCACGACCCGGAGCCGCGATCCTGCGCCTCCATGACCTTCTCCGACTGTCCGGGCGAATGCCTTGAAGGACTTTCGGACCAGGAGATCCCCATGGCCCTGGCCTCCGCCCTCGTTTCCGTGATGATCGACGCGGTCCGCAAGACCGCCCGGCCAATGTTGCGTGACTTCGGCGAGGTCGCCCAGCTGCAGGTGTCGCGCAAGGGACCCGGTGACTTCGTCACCGCCGCCGACATCAGGGCCGAGGACACGCTCTACGAACTGCTGATGAAGGCCCGCCCCGGCTACGGCTTTCTGGGCGAAGAGCGCGGCATGATGGACGGCACCGACAAGTCTCACACCTGGATCGTCGACCCGATCGACGGCACCACCAACTTCATGCACGCCATGCCCCACTTCGCCATCACGGTCGGGCTGGAACGGCGGGCCCCGGACGGCTCGTCCGAGATCGTCGCCGGCGTGACCTACAACCCCGTCATGAACGAGCTGTTCTGGGCCGAAAAGGGCAAGGGCTGCTACCTGAACGACCAGCGCATCCGCGTCGCCGGACGGCGCGACCTGTCGGAAAGCCTGATCGCAACCGGCCTGCCCTTCATCGGCAAGACGGGCCATGCGCAGGCGATCAAGGACATTCACGCCATCGGCCAACGGGTTGCGGGTATCCGCCGGCTGGGCTCGGCGGCGCTCGACTTCGCATGGGTGGCGGCGGGGCGTTACGACGCCTACTACGAGCGCAACCTGCAGCCTTGGGACGTGGCGGCGGGCATCCTGTTCGTCACCGAGGCCGGCGGGGTGGTCACCACCATCGACGAGGACGGCGACCCCAAGACGGGCGCCCAGATTCTGGCGGCGAACTCCGAGCTTCATCCGCAGCTGCGGAAAGTGCTGAGGGGGTAGGCCCGAGGCCGGGAGCTCGCATTCCGGACGAAAACTACAGGCGGTCCTCACCGCGGGTCGGGGACGGCACAGGGTCACGGTCGAGAGGCTGGAACTGCGGCATTCTCCCTCGTCAGCGTAGCACTGCGCCGGATCGTGAAGCCCCATCAACCCAACTTGACGATCCCCTCTCCCAAGGCACCGAACAGTTCGGCCTCATCGGCGGTCACCTGGATCAGCACAAGGCCGGGCGTATCGACGCCGTCGGGAAACCACTGGTCGATGTCCTTGGTCCAGTGCTCCTGAAACAACGGCTTGGCGTCGCGGTGAAGCTGCGCGGTTCCGCGCAGCGATATCCAGTCCTTCTCCCCGCTGAAATCGAGCATCACCGTGGAATCGACCTCGAGCTGTCGAACCTTTCGCGTGTCGCCATTCGTGAAAAACCAGTTGTCTCCGTCCCAATCGACCTGGGCATTGTTCGACATCGGGCGGCTGCACAGCTTGTCGCCGTCCTTGGTGGCCATGAAGCAGATGTCCATCTCCTTCATCGCCTCGACCAACGAGTCCCTGGTGACCTGGGCCATCGATTTATCTCCTGAGTTGCGGGGCTTAGCAGGGCCCCTGAGTGCGAATGGAGCGGACCAGGGTTTCCTCCCCGCTGCCCACCACCTCGACCGATGCGCGCCCCTGGCAAGTCCGGCCGTCGGGCAGGACATAGTCATACGTCACCCGAACCGTATCGCTATCAATGGCGGTAGCGTCGCGAAGGCGAAGAGGACGGCGGAAGGAAGAATAGTACCGGGTAAGCGCACCTGCAGACAGCGGCCCGCTGGCTCGCTTGGACGGTATCACCAGGCGCGCCGCCGATGCGCCGTCTCCCCGTCCCAGCGCGGCATAGAAGGCGCTCACAGTGCCGACGGCTTCGGACTTTTCCTGTCCGTCAGCGACCCGCTCAGCCCGCGGCTCGGGTGCAGGCCTGGGGGATTCCGCAGGTTGGGGGATGGGGGCAACGTCGGGTTCAGGACTTTCCTGGCCGTCATTTGTCTCGACCACCGGGCCTGTTTCAACCTGGTCGGTTTGTACCTCGGACGCCTCCAGGATTTGCGCCTCATCGACGGGGACCGCCTCTTGAGCATCGTCGGCGTATTCCACCGGGGCGGGGTCCGGATCGCCTTCGGACGAACCAAAATAGACGAATGCCCAGACCAGAGCCGCGAGCACGCCCAATGCGACAAGGATGGTTCGGGCGCGCGGACGGCCGGCCCCTCGATCCGCATGGGTTGAAGGCAAGGGTTCACGCGTCTCGTATGCACCTTCAGTGGCGTCGTCCCCCAGGACACCTATGTGGCTTGCGCCAGTAGCGCGGCCTTGCCCGGCCATGGATCCCTGGTCTCCGCCCGGCGCCTCGATGCGCGGCTGGCGCTCCCCCGGAAGTCCCGGGTCATAAGGGCTGTCATCCGCCCGCGCTGCGGCTGAGCCCCGCTCAGGGAATCGTGGGTCGTCCGACGAACTCATTCTATTCCCTCATTCGAATGAACTGGTGCGGCGTTCGTGCGAGGCGCCTGTGGCGAAATCTTCCGCCTCCAGCTCGCTCTTCCGCAGGGTCTCGTGAACTTGCTCGACCCGACGCTCCACCGTCTTTCTGACGACGACTTCTTCGCGAACGAATGCCTGCTTCGTGACGACGGCCTCTTCTCGCATTTGTGCGATCTCGACGACCCGTCCGCGCATCAGACCGGCCGATTGCAACTCCTGCTCGTCGATCCGGCGGTTGGCCGGGCGCTTGTCGACAAGAAGAATCTCTTCGAGAAGCTCGACGTCCCGGGTGTGGGGAATCTCCTCGACGTGGGTGCGGACCCTCGCGCCCCCGCGAACCACCTCGGGTGCGCCGACCCGCAACTCTTCCTCGATCAGCGCACCCCGCTCCTCCTCGATGACGGCGGAGCCAGGCGCCAAAGTCTCCTGAGCAGTAAGAGTGCCGGGGCGTGACTGGGGCGTTTCCGGAGCAGGCCCGCTTTCCAGGACCGCGATGATGCGGTCGATATCGTCGGCGGTCTTGGCCCGCACCAGAAGAAGGTGCTCGTGCGCGCTGAGTTTCCGCTCGCACGCCGCAAGATCGTTTGGAGAAAGATCCAGTCTCCTTAGCGCCTCCAGGCTTGCGGGGCTGGCGTCGTAAACGCCCGCGTGGCGCAGCGGGACCTCTGCGGTCACCGACCGTACGGCGCGCTCGGCCTCGCCGCGGGTGTCGTAGAGAGCCCAGACGATCGAGCTCATGCCTCTTGTCCCGTACTGAGCCCGGGGCGGTTCTTCGCCTGTTCTCGGGCGTCCGTCATTTCGATGTTTGCCTGCTCGGACTTCACCGTGACCGGAACGTTCCGCGTCTCGATGGTGGACTTGCGGCGAACGTGAATCTCCTCGACCAGAACGAGGCGTTTCTCGACAACCACGACCTCTTCGACGACGGGGATGATCGTGGTTGCGCCCTCCAGTCGCACGCTTGGCAACTGCGTCACTGCCTTGTTGACGGACACACGTTCGACCTCGACCTCGTCATGCAAGAGCTCAACCGGGAAATTCTGCTCGCGCTCGTGGACAGAGACCTCGACTCTCAGGCGACCGGTTTCGATCTCCCGCTTGGTAATCGAGACCCGTTCCTCCACGAGAGGGATGGCGGCCACTTCCTGTTCGTCAGTCATTTGCATCCCTGAGCCCGCGGAAAGCGGCCGCAGAAGCAAACAGTCTCGGACGCTGGCTGTTCCGGAGAATGCCTGGGTTCCGACCTGGTTCAGCGGTGATGCACGTGTCCGCTGGGCTCTGGCGGTGAAAGACGGTCAGATGGTGCTTCGTCGAACCGGGCGGCCGCCGTTGATCTTCGCGCCCACCTACCAGGATGCATTTGCAACTTCGTCCTTCCCGGCGAGGTTCGAGCGTGCCCCTCCTGGAGAGGTGACGGCGGTGCGCGTGAACGCCGGGCGGGCGCGCGACGCCGTGTTCAGGCGCGCGAACCAGTCCTCAGGCGTCCGCTTGAGGCGACACACCCCGTCGCTCCCTGTCACCCGATCAGCGACCGGGCCGCGGCACGGGCCTCGTCCGTGATTACGGCGCCGGAAAGCATCCGAGCGATCTCCTCGCGGCGGGCTTCGTCGTCGAGCGCGTCCACGGTGGTTGTCGTCTGGCCGCCGGAGTCAGCCTTGCGCACCTTCCAGTGGGCGTGGCCGCGGGCGGCGACCTGGGGGCTGTGGGTGACGACGAGGACCTGTGCGCCGGTGGCGAGGCGCTGAAGCCGCGCGCCGACGGCGGAGGCGACGGCGCCGCCGACACCCTGATCGACCTCGTCGAAGATCATCACCGGCTGGCGCTGGTCCTCGCGCCCCGCCAGCGCCGCCTTCATGGCCAGGGCGAAGCGGGCGAGTTCGCCGCCCGAGGCGATGGCGTCCAGCGGCCCGAATGGCGTTCCGGCGTTGGTGGCGATCTCGAAGCGGACGGTTTCAACGCCCATCGGCCCGCGCCGTCCCTCCGCGACCGGCTCGAAGGCGACACGGAAGCGGGCGCGGTCCAGCTTCAGCGGCCCGAGCTCGGCCATGACCGAACTCGTCAAGCGCTCGGCTGCGGCCTCCCGCGCCGAAGTGAGCAGCATGGCGGCGACGTGATAGGCTTCCCGTGCGGCGGAGGCGGCGCGGTCGGCGGCGGCGATCGCCTCGGCGCCGTCCTCGATCAGTCGCAACTGCTCGCGAAAGCGGACCCGCAGCACCGGCAGGCTCTCCACCGAAGTATTCAGCTTGCGGGCGGCCGCTCGGAGGGCGAACAGCCGCTCCTCTGCCTTGTCCAGCCGCCCCGGCTCGAAGTCGAAAGCGTTTGCGGCGGCGTCGACGCAAGCGATCGCCTCCTCTGCCTCGACCATGGTGCGGTCGATGGCTTCGGCCGCGGCGGACAGCTTCTGCAACAGCGGATGCTCGGGGTCGGTCCCCGCCTGCCCCGCCCGCTGGCGCGCGTGCTCGACGGCGCGCAGGGCCGCCGAAAGCTTTTGCGACAGCTTGTCCCCGCCCAGCTGGGTCCGGGCGTCGGCCAGATCCGCAATGGCCTTCTCCGCCGCGCCGAGCAGGGCGCGTTCGCCCGCCAGTTCCGTCTCCTCGTCGGCGCGAGGATCGAGGTCGTCGAGGTCGGCCAGGTTCTGTGTCAGTTCCTCAGCATGGGCGGCGGCGTCGGCGGCGGCGGCCTTCAGATCGGCTACGGTCCGTTCAGCGACCTTGAGCCGTTCCGACGCGGCAGCGACACCGCCCAGCTGCGGCTGGAGCCCCCCGTAGGCGTCGAGCAACGCCCTGTGCGTCTTCCAGTCCAGCAGGCCCACGGTCTCGTGCTGCCCGTGGACCTCCACCAGCGCCTGCCCGATCTCACGGAGCGCCGTCACCCCCGCCGGCTGGTCGTTGACGAAGGCCCGGCTGCGCCCGTCGGCGGCCAAGGTCCGGCGCAGGATCAGCTCCTCGCCCGGTGTAACGTCGAAGCCGCGCTCGCTGATGAGGGCGATCAGTCCGGGATCATCGGGCGCCGTGAAGACGGCCGTGGCGGAGGCCTGTTTCGCACCGGCACGAACCAGCCCCGCATCCGCGCGGGCCCCGAGCGCCAGACCTAGGGCGTCGAGGATGATGGACTTGCCGGCTCCGGTTTCACCGGTCAGCACTGTCAGCCCGCCGTCCACCTCGAGATCCAGCGCGTCCACCAGCACGATGTCGCGGATCGACAGGGCCGTCAGCATGGGCCTGAACCAGCGAATGTCACAGGCTTTCGGGCGAAGGCGTCAGGTTCGGGCAAGGCGAATCGATCTCTCTCGCGACGCCGGAGCATGCTGGCGTTTCGCTACCCCGGTAAAGCCGAGGGTAGCGGAACAGACCGGAAACGTCAGCCCGGGATGATCCGGCGCAGCCAGCTTTCGCGCTGGCCGGTCGGCGCGACGTCGGGCGTCTGACCCTGTTCGTTCAGCAGGGCGTACGCCTCGGCGTACCAGGGGCTGCCCGGATAGTTGAAGCCAAGCACGGACCCGTTGCGGTTCGCCTCTTCCTTCAGGCCAAGGGTCAGGTTGACCTCGACCAGCCGGTACAGAGCCTCGGGCGTGTGCGAAGTCCGCTGGTAGGCTTCGTTGTCGATCACCGACTTGTAGCGGTTGATCGCCGCCAGCGGCTGGCCCGCGCGCTGGTAGTAGCGGCCGATCGACATCTCCTTGCCCGCGAGCTGGTCATTGACCATGTCGATCTTGACCGTGGCGTCGATGGCGTAGGAGGTCCCGGGATAGCGCCGCTGCACGTCACGCAGTCCCGTCAGCGCGGCCTGGGCGTAGCCCTGGTCGCGGCCCACGTCGGTGATCTGTTCGAAGTTGCAGAGGGCCTTCATGTAGAAGGCGTAGGGCGCACTGGGATTGCCCGGGAACAGCTGGATGAACCGGTCCGAGGCGGCGATGGCCTCGGCGTAATTGTTGTTCTGATAGTAGGCGTAGATCTGCATCAGGATCGCCCGGCGCGACCACTCGGAATAGGGGTGCTGGCGCTCGACCTCCTGGAAATAGTCGATGGCGTCGGCCCAGCGGCGGCTCTGCAGGCGCTGGTAGCCGGTGTTGTAGAGGGCCTCGACCGGGCGCTCCTCATAGGCGAGGCGAGGACGATTCTGGCGGCCCGAGCAGGCCGAGATCGTCAGGGCCGAAACAGCCACGGTGGCCAGGATCAGGCCGGCGCGGAACTTGGAAGCAGGCAAGGACGACCTCAAAATGAATGCCGGCGGGCGCGAACCCGTCGGCGCCCCCGAAAAACGAGACGCGATCTCTACACCAGCCGACTTCGCCGCGCCAATGCGCAGAAAGCCAGCAAAAGGACGCGTCGCGCCTTGATGCGGGGCCGTCCGCTGGTATGTAGCGCGCCAACGCTACGCCCGCATTTTCAGCCCGGCGATGACGGCGAAAGGATGACCGGACATGAAGCTGCTCTCTGGCAACTCCAACCGGACCCTGTCCCAGGCGATCGCCACCCACCTCGACATGCCCCTGACCAAGGCCCAGGTGAAGCGTTTCGCCGACAATGAGGTCTTCGCGGTTATCGAGGAGAATGTCCGCGGCGAGGACGTTTTCATCCTCCAGTCGACCAGCTACCCGGCCAACGACAATCTGATGGAGCTGCTGATCATGACCGACGCCCTCGTGCGGGCCTCGGCGAAACGGATCACGGCGGTGATGCCCTACTTCGGCTACGCCCGGCAGGACCGGAAGACCGGCGGCCGGACCCCGATCTCGGCCAAGCTGGTCGCCAATCTGATCACCCGCGCCGGCGCCGACCGGGTGCTGACGATGGATCTGCACGCGGGCCAGATTCAGGGCTTTTTCGACATTCCCACCGACAACCTGCTGGCCACCCCGGTGCTGGCGCAGGACATCAGGGAAAACTATCCGCGCGGGGAGTTGATGATCGTGTCGCCGGACGTCGGCGGCGTGGTGCGCGCCCGGTCGCTGGCCAAGCGGCTCGACGCCGATCTGGCCATCGTCGACAAGCGACGCGCCAAGGCCGGCGACAGCGAAGTGATGAACATCATCGGCGATGTCGAGGGTCGACGGTGCATCCTGTTCGACGACATCGTCGATTCCGGGGGCACGCTGGTGAACGCCGCCAAGGCCCTGATGGACAAGGGCGCCATCGAGGTGTCCGCCTACATCAGCCACGGAGTTCTGTCGGGGCCCGCGGTCCAGCGGGTTACCGACGGCCCGCTGAAGGAGCTGGTCATCACCGACTCCATCGAACAGCCCCACGAGGTTTCGACCTGCGCCAAAATCCGCACCGTGTCGGTGGCTCCGCTGATCGGCGAGGCCATCCGTCGGATCGCCAATGAGGAATCGGTCTCGAAATTGTTCGACTGACCGCCTGCCTCAAATTGGCCCGCAGTGCGTTCTCTCCTGACCGGGGGCAGTCGGAGGAGATATCCATGCGTACGGCATTCCTGGGCCGCGGCCTTTCGCTGGCCGCGATCGCCGCCGCCGCCGTCCTCTCCGGCTGCGCCTCCGGCGAGGCGGAGGCCGAAGCGGAGGCCCGCGCGATGGCTGCCGCCGCCGACGCCGCCGCGAGGGCGCGCACGCCCGTCCCCATCAATCTGAACGAGGGCGTAGCCGAATCGGCCGCGGTCTATCTGGCCTTCACCCGCGACATCGCCGCGACACGGGGCGGGTTCGACAGCCCTGAAGCGGTTCAGGCCGCCCTCGTTCGCGGCGCGGCCTATGATCCGGCCCAGGTTTCGCGCGGACTGGTGTCCTACGCGTCCATCCTCGCCTTGCAGTCGCCAGAGTTTGTCGCGGGCGTGAACCAGTACAGCCTCGATCCGGCCGTGCGGCAGAGGGTGATCGCCGAGATCGTCCGTGATCCCGGTTACGCCTCGACCCTGCCGGGCGCGGACGTGGCGGCGGGGCTGATCATGAGCGCCCTGAACCGCGAGATCGACGCGCTCGCCGCGGCCGCCGATTCGATCGAGAACGACGCCTACGCCGCCCAGGCGGACGGACGCCGCTCCTGGGCCATCGCCCATGTGATCGGGCGCGAGGCCCGGCTCGAGAATGCGAAATCGCTGTCCGGCCAGCCGATGCTGCCGTCGGCGGACGAGTCCGCCCGCCTGTTCGCCGCGGCCAATCGGGGCTCGGGCCTGGGAGTCGCTGGGGGCCGTCCGCGTAGCGGCCCCTATCCTCCGGCGGTGACCAATGCGCTCGCCCTTGCGGCGCTCGCGGCGCTTGGCGCGGCCGGCAACGACGCCCGCGCCAATACCGAGGCCCTCCAGTCGGAGCCGGTCAGCGCCAACTGCCTGAACGAGTCGAAACTGAACCTGTACCAGTGCCTCGCCGCCTCCCGGCCGAGCTACGAGGACATGTTCTGCGTCGGCCGCCACATCGTGCGCGACCTCGGAACCTGCGCGCGGGGCGCCGCGCTGCCGCGCGCCGTGATCACGGTGTCGAACCCCGTGTCGACCGCCCCCGCCAGGCCGGAGATGATCGTCACGCCGCCCGCACCGCCGCCATCGATGCCGGCTCCGGTCCAGCCGCGCCTCTCTCCCGTGCCCGCCACTCCGACCAACTCGCCCTCGCCGATCCGGCCCCCGGCTCCTGCGGTGACGCCTGCGACGCCGCCGGCGGCGACGATGACGCCGACCCAACGGCTCAACACCGCGCCCTCGACACCCCCCCGGTCGTGACGACGCGAGGGGACGGGGACGGCTGTCGGATTAGTGATCGGCAAACGATTCCCGCCGAGTTATAAGGACTTCCGGAGTTTCGGCGCCACGCAGGCGCCGCGCGTATCGTTGGGGACTCTCGCATGTTGAAGGCCATTTCGGGCCGCGGCCTCGCCGCTGCCGCCGCCGCCGCCCTGGTCCTCGCCAGCTGCGCCACGCCCGAGCCCGAGCCGGCCCCCACTCCGCCGCCCCCTCCGCCGCCGCCGCCCGCCCTGAGCCTGAACTCCGGCGTTGCGGAGGCCGCCTCCATCTATGTCGCCTTCATGCGCGAAGCGGGCACGATCCGTGCCGGTTTCGACAGCGCCGACGCGATTCAGGCGGCCATCCGCAAGGGCGCGGCCTACGAACCAGGCCAGCTGTCGCGCGGCATGATCGCCTACGGGTCCATTCTGGCGCTGCAGTCCCCCGAGTTCGTCCAGGGGGTCAGGACCTATGCGGTCGATCCCGCGATCCGCCAGCAGATGATCGACCGTATCCTCGCGGATCCCGCCGCGGCCGCGACCTTCCCGGGCGCCGACGCCGCCGCAGGCTTGATCGTCGAGACCATCGGACGCGACTCCGCGGCGATGATGGTGATCGCCGAGGCGGTCGAGGGCGACGCCTACACCATTCAGGAGCGCAATGACCCTCGCCGCCGCTGGGCCACGGTGCATATCGCCGACCGGACCACGCGTCTCGAAGGCGCCAAGTCCCTGTCGACGGTGCAGATGCTGCCATCGGCCGACGAGTCCGCGCGGCTGTTCGCGGCCGCCAACAGCGGTTCGGGCCTCGGCCTGACGCCCGCCCGCGCGGCTGCCCCCTATACGCCCGCCGTGGTGCGATCGCTGGCTATCGCTGCGCTGGCGGCGCTGGGGGCCGGTGGTGAAGACAGCAGGGCCAGCACGGAGACCCTGACGATCGAGCAGAACAGCGAATTCTGCCTGAACATGTCCAAGCTGATGCTCTTCCAATGCCTCGCCGCGTCGCGACCAAGCTATGAGGACATGTTCTGCGTCGGTCGCCATGTCGCCCGCGACCTCGCCACCTGCACAGCCCAGAACATCACGCCGGCGCCGCTCCAGGGTATACAACCGGCCGTGGCCGGTGGGGCGCCCGAGCAGACTCCGGCTGCCGCGGATGCGGCGGCCGTCTCGCCCGTTCCGACGGCTGGTCCCAACAGCAGCCGCTGACGCTCTACAAGCGGAGGCACTGGCTGTTGCGTCTCCGGACGCTTGCGTGTAATGACCCGCGCTCTTGAATTCAGGGTCCGTGACCCCGCCGCGAGGGCTGACTGGTCAGCGCGGCGTTTGTGTTGTTGAGGCGAGGCGATGGCCGAGATCATTCTGAACGTGGACGTCCGTGACGGCGTCGGCACCGGCGGCGCTCGCGCCGCGCGCCGCGCGGGCATGGTCCCGGGCGTGCTGTACGGCGGCGACAAGGCCCCCGTCGCCATCTCGGTGAACGAGCGCGACTTCCGCAAGTCGCTCTACACCGGCAAGCTGCTGGGCCACCTCGTCACCCTGAAATACGGCGACGAGAGCCAGCCGGTCATCGCTCGCGACGTGCAGTTCGACCCGGTCAGCGACCGTCCGCTGCACTTCGACCTGATGCGCGTCAGCGAAAAGCAGACCATCAAGATCGAGGTGAACGTCCACTTCATCAACCAAGACCAGTGCGAAGCCTTCCGTCAGGGCGGTTCGCTGGAGATCGTCCGTCACTCGGTCGAGGTTAAGGTCCGCGCGGATCACATCCCGGAAGACCTGATCGTCGACCTGGCCGGCCACAAGATGGGCGACACCATCCGCTGGACCGACCTGAAGGGTACGGAAGACGTCGAGCCGACGATCACCGACCGTGACTTCGTGATCGCTTCCATCAAGACCTCTTCGGCCGCCAAGGCCGCCGACGAGATCGAGGAAGCCATCGCCGAGGAGACCGCCGCTGCCGAGGAAGCCGCCATCGCCGCCGGCGACGTTCCGGCCAGCGAGCAGGGCGAGGGCGAAGACGCCGCCGAAGACGGAGAAACCTCCGAGGGCGAGACGACCGAAAGCTGATTCGTCTTTCCCTGACTGTTTTGCGAAGCGGCCCCTTCCGGTTACGGATGGGGCCGTTTCCTTGTCCGGACCTGAGCCATGATCATCGTCGCCGGCCTCGGCAATCCGGGCCCGAAATACGAGGGCAACCGCCACAACATCGGCTTTATGGCCGCAGACGAGATCGCGTCGCGCTGGAGGCTCGGGCCCGAGCGGGCGAAATTCCAGTCCGTGATCCGCGAAGGCGAGGTCGAGACGGCGAACGGGTCGGTCAGGGTGCTGCTGATGAAGCCCCAGACATTCATGAACGAAAGCGGCCGCGCGGTCGGCGAGGCGGCCCGCTTCTACAAGGTTCAGCCGTCCGACGTGATCGTCCTCCACGACGAGATCGATCTCGCCCCCGGCCGCTTCCGCATGAAAACCGGCGGCGGGGCGGCGGGCCAGAACGGCGTCCGCTCGATGATCAGCCAGTTGGGCCCCGACTTCCGCCGCGGCCGCATGGGCGTCGGTCATCCGGGTGAGCCGCAGCTGGTGCATGGCCATGTCCTGAGCGATTTTCACAAGGCGGATCAGGTCTGGCTCGAGCCGATGTTGAGGGCCGTCGCCGACGCCCTGCCCTTCGCTCTCGCCGGCGACGACGATCGTTACCAGGCCGAGGTCATGCGGTTGGCTCCTGCGGCCAAATTCAGCCCGCGTCAGGCCGCCCGCGGCGAGGGCGGCGCCTGACCGTCCGGCATTGGCGGTCAAAGGGACGCGGCGGATCGCCTTGTTCCGCTTCCGTCGCCCCGCTAGACCGCGCGCAGCCTATGAGGACCCCCGCCATGATCCGCGCATTCGCATCCGCCGCCGCCCTGCTGACGCTGGCGGGCTGCAACTCCGGTGAGCGCGGCGCCGAGCCCGGCGCGCCGACGGTGCAGGTCGCGGACGCCCTCTGCCGGCCCACGCCGAAGGGGCGTCAGACGACCGGCTGCTATATGACGTTGACGGCGGCCGGCGCGGACCGGCTCGTCTCGGTCGAAAGCCCACAGGCCAATATCGTGCAGATCCATGAGAGCCGCATGGAGAGCAACATGATGATGATGCAGCAGCTCCGCGACGGGCTGCCGCTGGCGGCTGGACAGGCGGCCGCTCTGGCGCCGGGCGGCAACCACCTGATGCTGCTGGGGGTGAAGGAGCCGCTGGCGGTCGGAGACTCCATCCAGCTAACCCTGACTTTCGAGACGGCGGCGCCAGTCGAGATCACGGCCCGCATCGCGCATCCCACGGTCGGCGAGTACGATCACGCGGCGCCGCACTGACGGCTGCTGCCGACCTGACAAACCGCGCGCGACCCGCTAAAGGCTCGCCCTCTCCATCTGCTTATCCGCATCTTCCGACGCGATCTCGCGTCCCTGACCCGAAGACGCTCCCAGGAAACGTCCAGACCTCATGGCCCTGAAAGTCGCGATCGTCGGCCTGCCCAACGTGGGCAAGTCCACCCTATTCAACGCCCTGACCAAGACTGCGGCGGCGCAAGCGGCCAACTATCCGTTCTGCACCATCGAGCCGAACACCGGCGACGTGGCCGTGCCGGAACCGCGTCTGGACATACTGGCGCAGATCGCCGGCTCGAAGGAGATCATCCCCTCGCGCATTACCTTCGTCGATATCGCCGGCCTCGTGCGCGGCGCCTCGAAGGGAGAAGGTCTGGGCAACCAGTTCCTGGCCAACATCCGTGACTGCGACGCGGTGGCCTTCGTGGCGCGCTGTTTCGTCGATGACGACATCACCCACGTCGAAAATCGCATCGACCCGGTCTCGGACCTCGAGATCATCGAGACCGAGCTGATGCTGGCCGACCTCGAAAGCCTCGAAAAGCGGGTCGTCAACGTGGAGAAGAAGGCCAAGGGCGGCGACAAGGAGGCTCAGACCACCTTGCGCCTGATCAACAAGGCATTGGTTCCCCTGCGGGCCGGCAAGCCCGCGCGCG
>DASRWP010000096.1:0-1971 GCA_035654535.1 Brevundimonas sp. | reverse complement strand
AACCGCTCTCCGACCAGGACCCACGCGCCCTCGCCTTGTCCCCGCCGGGCGCATAGGGCAAGGCGTGGGCATGCGCCTCGCCTTCATGGGAACTCCGGACTTCGCCGTGCCGTCGCTGGCCGAGCTGATCGCCTCGGGTCACGAGGTGGCGGCGGTGTATTCGCAGCTGCCGCGTCCGAAGGGCCGGGGACAGCAGCTGACGCCGTCACCGGTGCACACCTTCGCCGAGACGATGGGCCTGCCGGTCTTCACACCCGCTTCGATGAAGAGCGCCGAGGCGATCGAAACCTTCCGCAGCCTCGACGTCGACGCCGCCTGCGTCGTCGCCTACGGCCAGATTCTGAAGCGAGAGGTGCTGGAGGCGCCGCGCCTCGGCTGCTTCAACCTGCACGGTTCGCTGCTGCCGCGCTGGCGCGGCGCCGCGCCGATCCAGCGCGCAATCATGGCCGGAGACCGCCAGACCGGGGTGCAGATCATGCGCATGTCCGAGGGGTTGGACGAGGGTCCGATCCTGCTGTCAGAGGTGATGGACATCCGGCCCGACGACACCGCCGCGACTCTGGCCGAGCGGATGTCGCACACGGGGGCCAGCCTGTGGTCGCGGGCGCTGGCCGCCATCGATCGCGGGGGGGTCGAGGGGACGGAACAGGTCGGCGAGCCCACCTATGCGAAGAAGATTACATCCGCCGAAGCCCGCATCGACTGGACCCGCCCGGCGGCGGCGGTCGACGCCCATATTCGCGGCCTGTCGCCCATCCCCGGCGCATGGTTCGAGGCGCCCGGCCCGGACGGTCCCGTGCGGATCAAGGCGCTGATGTCGCGGGGCGCGGCTGAGGGCGCGGGCGCGCCCGGTCAGGTGCTGGACGGCGGCCTTCGCGTCGCCTGCGCGGAAGGCGCTGTCGAACTGCTGCGGGTCCAGCGCGCCGGCAAGGCCGTGCAGACGCCCGAGGAGATGCTGCGCGGCTTCCCGCTGCCGGTGGGGACGGTGCTGTCGTCCTCACGCAGCGACATCGTCATCCCCGCGCAGGCGGGGACGGGCCAGCGGTAGGAGACGCGCCGTGCCGCGCTACCGCCTGACGCTTGAGTACGACGGCTCGGGCTACAACGGGTTTCAGGCCCAGACCGACCAACCCACCGTGCAGGGCGCGGTCGAGGCGGCGATCACCGCCTTCTGCGGCCAGTCCGTGCGTATCGCCGCCGCGGGTCGGACCGATACGGGCGTGCACGCCACCGGTCAGGTGATCAGCGTCGATCTCGACAAGGCCTGGCCCGAGCGGACGGTGATGAATGCGCTGAACGCCCATCTGACGGGGGAGGCGGTGGTGGTGCTGGATTGCGCGGCGGTCGGCGACGACTGGCACGCGCGCTTCTCGGCCACGGGCCGCCGCTACCTGTACCGGATTTTGAGCCGCCCCGCGCCGCCGGCGCTCGACCGCGGCCGGGTCTGGCATGTCCGCAAGCCGCTCGACGCGGGCGCCATGCAGGCCGCCGCTGCGACGCTGGTCGGCCTGCACGACTTCACCACTTTCCGCGATGTGAACTGCCAGTCGAAGTCGCCGGTAAAGACGCTGGACGTGGCGCGGGTCGAGCGTGTCGGCGACGAGGTGCATCTGGTGTTCGAGGCCCGCAGCTTCCTCCACCGGCAGGTCCGCTCGATGACCGGCACGCTGGCCGAAGTCGGCCTCGGCCGCTGGTCGCCCGACGACGTCGCCGCCGCCCTCGCCGCCCGCGACCGCGCCGCCTGCGGCCCCGTTGCTCCGTCGGACGGGCTGTACCTAACGGGGGTGCGGTATGAGGGTGAGAACACCTAGCCCCATGCGCGGATTGCCGTTGGCTGGTTCGTCACGAAGAGCACGAAGCAAGCGGCACGAAGAACACGAAGGGATCTGCGCCCGGTCTCGCGCGCAGCGCCTTACGATCAGGCGAGATTAAACGCCTGCGGCGCCGCCGCCTGCTCCTTCGTGTCCTTCG
>DASRWP010000095.1:0-5683 GCA_035654535.1 Brevundimonas sp. | reverse complement strand
TCGGCCAACGGCGCCAGCTTCTCCATCGACGGCGGCTGGACGGCGCACTAGATTCCCGCCAATCATTGGTTTTCGGGGGTTGCCAGATGAAGTTGCTTGCGGCTGCCAGCGTTGCGGTCCTGTCGATTTTCGGAGACGATCCCTCCTCGCGCGAAGAGGTGCTGCAAGGCGCGGAAATCGCAGCGCCCGGCGACACCGCTCCACTCGAGGCTTGGCTTAGCGCCCATGCAGCTGCGACCGCTGCCGAGCGGCGACCCGTTCTGACCGCTCTCTGCGACGCCTATGGCCGGGTTGGCCGATATCGTGACGCTCATCAAGCGTGCGCCAGCTCTGCCGGTGACGCCCCGAGCACCGGCCTGCAGCAGTCGATCGCCTTCTGGGCCACGCTCGCCGGTGAACCTCCGGTGAGCGTGACCGGGGCTGTGGACGCGCCGCTGACCTATGGCTGGAGCGGCCTCGCCGAACTCAGCACCTGGGTGAATGGCCACGACATCGCATGGGCGGTCGATACCGGGGCGGAGATATCCGTCATCAGCGACTCTCAGGCCGAGCGCATGGGCGCGCGTCTGCTTGACCGGCCCGTCGGCATCACCGGAAGCACGCCGGGAGAGGCCGTCGGCCGGCTGGGAATGATTGACCAGATCCGCGTCGGCAGCGCGGAAATCCGCAACATGCCTGTGTTCGTGCTTCCCGACGCGGCCCTGACAGTGCCGGACAAGGGGCCTTTGCCCCCAATCCTTGGCATGCCTGCGATTTACGTCTTCGGCTCCATGACCTTCCGCGAGCATGGAAATCGTCTTCAACTGGGGGCATCGGAAAACGACGGGCTCGCGGGGAGCCCGCTCAAGTGGAACCCGGTCGGCTTCGAAATGGTGCTCGATCTGCCCGGCGGGCCCATCGACGTCCACCTCGACAGCGGTGCAAACGCGACCGAACTGCATGATGCCTCAGCGAGGCCCCTGCTTTCCCAAGCCCAGCAAGCCGCTCTTGTAAGCCGCAGTCTGACTGCCAGGGGTGTCTCCGGGGCGGTGGTTCGCGAAACCCGCCAGCTTGACGGTCTCGCGGTAGGCATCGGCGGCGGCGTCTGCCAACTGGGGGAGGTCGCCTTCGGCGACGAGCAGGCGGGCGCGCAAGGCCGGGCCGGCATCGACCTTGTCAAGGGATGCGACACACTCGAACTCAACTTCCGCACAATGCGGGTGATCGCCCGCTGAGCAGGCCGGGAGGACGGCGGCGTCAAGCACCGGAACCGTGCGCCATCTGCCACGGCTTAACCAACGAACCCCGCCGCGCGCCTGAGACGGTCGTTGATCGCCTCGCCGAGGCCGGTCGCCGGGATCGGGGACACCGCAATGCCAGCCGGGCGTTGCCGATCCGCTTCCCGTAGGTGGCGGAACAGGTTGGCGGCCGCCTCTCGCAAATCGCCGGACGGGCTCAGGCTCCAGCGGAGAGCGCCGACCCCGGGGCCGAAACCGAGCAGGATTTCGCCCGGCCGGACCGCGTCCGCATCGATCCGGACGGGAGCGTCCGGCGCGTAGTGCAGGGCCAGCCGCCCGGGCGAGCGGTGGCCCTCGCCGTTTCGGTCCAACGGGCCCGCCACCGCTTCGATCTCCTCTCGAGTGACCGAGCCGGGACGTAACAGGGCGATGCGATCGCCGAGCACCGACACGACCGTGCTTTCGACTCCCACCAAGCAGGGCCCGCCGTCGAGGGCCGCGGCGGCAAAGGCTCCGGTCTCCTCGACTGCATCCGCGAAGGTGGTGGGGCTTGGCCGTCCCGACCGGTTGGCGGACGGGGCGACGACCGGGCGGCCGAAGGCGGCGATCACGGCGCGAGCGCGGTCATGAGCGGGCACGCGGACAGCGACGCTGTCCAGGCCCGCGCGGGCCAGGTCACAGACCCGGTCACCATCGCGGACCGGGGCCACCAGCGTCAGGGGTCCGGGCCAGAAGGCCTCCGCCAGAGCGCGCGCGCGGGCGTCGAACACGGCCACGGCCTCGGCTTGCGCCGCGTCGGCGACGTGAGCGATCAGCGGATTAAACCGTGGTCGGCCCTTGGCTTCGAAGATGGCGGCGACGGCGGCGGCGTTTCCGGCGTCGGCGGCGAGGCCATAAACCGTCTCCGTCGGCAGGATGACCAGCCCGCCGGCCCTCAGAACCCGCTCGGCGTCGGCGTCGGACGCGCTCAGGCGGGCCGCGCCTGAAGCGCGACCTGCACCCTCACCTGCCGCCCCACCAGCCTGTTCCACGGCCCTGATGTTCCTATGCCGAAATCCGCGCGATCGAGGGTGAACGCGCCCGTCAGGTGGGCTTTCTGGCCCGCGACGCGCAAGTCCACGGGGAAGACGATGTCGCGCCGCCGGCCCTTCACCGTCACCTCCGCCCGCGCCGAATAGCGGCTTCCACCCAGCGGCTCCAGCGACTTCAGGTCGAAGCGGATAGTCGGGTAGCGCTCGGCGTCAAGAAAACCGGGGCCGACCGCCCGCTCGGTGACAGCGGCGGGAGACATGCGCAGTGATCCGGCCTGAACGGTCACCGTCGCACGCGCGCTCTCGGGGCGGTTCGCATCAAGCGCCGCCTCTCCTCGCCAGTCCGAGAAGCGGCCGACATGCGATCCGCCGAAAGCACGAACGGACATCTCGATCCGCGAGCCGTCCGGCTCGAATACCCACGGCGACGGCGCGGCGGCGGTCAGCAGGACGGCCGCAGCCATGGCCGACAGGGCGAGGACCCGTCTCACGGCCGGCGCTGGATGAAAGGCAGCATCCGGTGCAGCACATTGTCCCGATCGATGAAGTGATGCTTCAGCGCCCCCGCGACGTGCAGGGCGATCAGGACATAGAGCGCCTTGGCCGCCGTCTCATGCAGATCCATCAGATCGCGGGCCGTCTCACGTCCGCCCCCTATCGGCAGCAGCGGCCACTCGAACAGACCGAAGAACTGTATGTCTCTGCCTGAAGCCGAAGACGCGGCCCAGCCGACCAGCGGCATGGCCAGCAGGAAGACATAGAACAACACGTGGGTGGCGCGGGCCAGCAGCTTCTGCCAGCGCGGCGTCCGATCGGGCAAAGGGATGGCGGGGTTGGCGAATCGCCAGGCCAGTCGAGCCAACGTCAGGATGAGGATCGTCAGGCCGACCGACTTGTGAATATTGACGAACTCGCGGGACAAGGGTCCGTCGGTGGCCTCGTGCGCGCTGATCAGCAGCACCTGCGTCACGACCAGCGCAGCGGTCAGCCAGTGCAGGGTCAGCGAGACGGTCGAATATCGGTTGCGCGGCTCTGCCATTGATCCTCCTGCGATGCGTACAGGGGCCAGACTGACGCAGCCCGCGCCGTTCGCCAACCCACCGCTTGCATCCCCTTGCGGCAAGGCGGCATGAACGGAGCGAAACCGCCAATCGAGACGCTGCCCATGACGTACCGCGCTCCCGTTCGGGATATCGCCTTTGCCCTTCAGGCTGTCGCCGGCATCGATCAGATCGCCGCCACCGGCGCATTTCCGGACTATGACTCCGACGTGCTCGGCGCGGTGCTGGAAGCGGCGGCGCAGTTCTCGGAGGGCGTTCTGGCGCCGCTGAACCGCGTCGGTGACCAGAGGGGATCGACCTTCGCCGAAGGCTCGGTAACCGCCGCGCCCGGTTTCGCCGACGCCTATCGTCAGTTCGCCGCTGGCGGCTGGACCGGCCTGTCAGCGCCGGCCAACGCAGGCGGGCAGCAACTACCCAAGGCGCTCGAGCTTGCCGCCTATGAAACCGTGCACGCGGCCAACATGGCGTTCGGCCTCTGCCCCATGCTGTCGCTGGCGGCGATCGAGGCCCTGGAGGCGCACGGCACGCCGTCGCAGAAGGACACCTATCTGACGAAGCTGGTCAGCGGCGAATGGACGGGCGCCATGGTGCTGACCGAGCCGCAAGCGGGCTCCGACCTCGGCTCCCTGACCTCCACAGCGACGCCGAACGGCGACGGAACCTACGCGCTGAGCGGCCAGAAGATCTACATCACATGGGGCGACCACGACGCCACGGACAACATCGTGCACATGGTGCTGGCCCGCCTGCCCGACGCGCCGCCGGGACCGAAGGGGATCAGTCTCTTCCTCGCTTCCAAATACCTCGTTGGACCGCACGGAGCCCTGGGCGAGCGGAACGCCTTTCGTCCCGTCGGCGTCGAGCACAAGCTGGGCATTCACGCCTCCCCGACCTGCGTCATGTCCTACGAAGGGGCGACGGCCGAGCTCGTCGGCGAGCCCAATCAGGGCCTCGCCCATATGTTCGTGATGATGAACGCCGCCCGCCTCGCCGTCGGCGTCGAAGGCGTCGGCATCGCCGAGCGGGCCTATCAGCAGGCCCTGGCCTATGCGCTGGACCGACGGCAGGGCCGCTCTGTCTGGACCGGTGAGGCCAACGCCCCCATCGTCGATCACCCGGATGTTCGTCGGACGCTGTCGGTGATGAAGGCGAAGATCGCGGCCGCGAGGGCTATCTGCCTGTCGACCGGAGTGGCCGCCGATCTGGCGAAGCACGGCGCGACCGAAGAGGACCGCCGCCGCTGGAAAGGCCGCGAGGACCTCTTCACCCCCATCGCCAAGGCATGGTCCACCGACGTCGGCTGCGAGGTCGCCTCGCTCGGGGTCCAGATCCACGGCGGCATGGGCTTTATTGAGGAAACGGGCGCGGCCCAGCATTATCGCGACGCCCGCATCGCGCCGATCTATGAGGGCACGAACGGCATCCAGGCCATGGACCTCGTCGGCCGCAAGCTTTCACAGGACGGCGGACAGGCGGCGCGTGACCTTATCGCGGACATGAAGGTGACGCTGGCCCAGCTGCCGATGGTCTATTCCGGCAAGCCGGTGGAGCGGTTTGCCTCCGCCGTCGAGGCGGTCGAGGACGCCACTCTCTGGCTGATCGACGCAAAGTCCGATCCAGCTCGCGGCGCCGACGTTCTCGCCGCGGCGGACGCTTATTTAAAGTTGGTCGGCGACGTCGCGGGCGGCTGGATGCTGGCCAAGGGGGCCCTGTACGCCCGGGATCAGCTGGACGGGGGTCAGGGCGACCCGGCATGGCTCGAGGGCAAGATCACCCTGTACGAGGTCTACGCCGCGAACGTGCTCGGCCACGTCACCAGCCGGCTGGCGGCCGTTGGACAGGGCGGCGCCTTGCTCGAACGGATGAGCGTGGACGTGCTGGCGGGCTAGCCGCGTCTCAGATGTGTATCACCCGCCCATAGGCGTCCAGCGCCGCCTCATGCATGGCCTCGGACATGGTCGGATGGGGATAGACGATCCCGTGAATGTCCTCCTCCGTCGCCTCCATGGCGATGGCGGTGACATAGCCCTGGATCATCTCCGTGACCTCGGCGCCGATCAGGTGGGCGCCGATCAGCGCGCCGGTTTTGGCGTCGAAGATGGTCTTCACGAAGCCATCCGTGTCGCCGGAGGCGATGGCCTTGCCGTTCACCTTGAACGGGAAGCGGCCGATCTTGACCTCCCGTTTGGCCTCGCGCGCGCCCTGCTCCGTCACCCCGACCGATGCGACCTGCGGCTGAGCGTAGGTGCAGCCGGCGGTCGGTGAGACGACGTTCGGCGTCTTGAAGTCGGCGATGTATTCGGCGGCGTGGATGCCCTCGTGCGACGCCTTGTGCGCCAGCCACGGCGCCCCGGCGCAATCTCCGATGGCGTAC
>DASRWP010000094.1:0-4490 GCA_035654535.1 Brevundimonas sp. | reverse complement strand
GCGGCAAGGAGCGGCGGCTCGACCTGTCGGCGTCCCGCGCCTCAACCGCCGCCAGCGCGGCTCTCGCCGCCGCCGGCTATCCGCCGCGCCCCCGCGCGCTGGGATCGCGGGTGACTGAGGCAGAGGCTGAGGCCCACCGGGCATTCCTGCTGGCGACGCTGACGGACCGGTCGCTGTGGAACGGCTACGGGCTGGAGACCGCCTGAGGGGAAGGCGAAGGCGCCTCTCCCTCCCACTTGGGGGAGGGTCCTTGCCGCGCAGCGGCAAGGGGGTGGGGGCGCTTCGGCAAGGCAGAACACCGGCGCTCGCGCCGCCGAGCCCCTCCCACCCCGCCTCGCCTGCGGCTCAGCCACCCTCCCTCAAGCGGGAGGGATAGGTTAGTGGTTGGGCTTACGCCTGTCCCTGATCCGCCGGACCCCGGGCGATCGCCTGCTGCCGCGCGACGTAGATGCCGGCGAAGTCGATCGGGTCGAGCATGAAGGGCGGGTAGAAGCCGCCGTCCGACGTCGCGCGGGCGATGATCTCGCGAGCGAACGGGAACAGGTAGCGCGGGCATTCGATCAGCAGCAGCGGCTCGATGTCCTGCTCGGCCACGCCCTGCAGGGCGAACAGGCCGCCATAATGAAGCTCGACGTTGAAAACGGTCATGGCGTCGGTCGAGGCCTTGATCGACAGGCGCAGCTCCACCTCGAACAGGCCGTCGGGCCGGCCCTGAGCGTTCATCTCGACGCCCATGTCGATGGCCGGCTTGCCGTCGATGCGCAGCGAGTCGGGCGCCTTGGGATTCTCGAACGACAGGTCCTTGACGTACTGGGCGACGATGCGGAAGCCCGGTCCCTGCGGACCTTGGGCGGTGTCGGGAGCGCCCGAGGCGGGATCGGAGGGAGGGGCGACGTCGGTCATCGGAGGGTCTGTCTTGAAAGTGTGGAGGCGCGCTTGAAGGCGCCCGGAAGGCGCGGCGACTAGCACGGGGCAGGGGGTGCGGCAACGACGCTCCCCGAAGCTCAGGGGCGGTTCAGGTTGCGCACCCCCATATGAGCCCCTAATCGTCACACGTCGCGTCGCCGCTCCGCGGCCGCCAGTCAGGAATCGCCAGTGCCGCCGGTCCAGATCCAGATCGTCATCTTCGCCGTGATCGCCGCCTTCGTGCTGTTCCAGCTCTACAATGTGCTGGGCAAGAAGGTCGGCCGTCAGCCCGAGGACGACGCCCGCGCCAAGGTCGCGGTTCCCGCAGTCGCCGCCCGGGCCGAACCCGCGGCCCCGGGACGTCCCGGCGTGCTGGACGCCGTGACCCTGGCCTCGATCGCCGGACTGAAGGCGCGGGATCCGAACTTCGACCCCGTCCGTTTCCTTGATGGCGCCCGCCAAGCGCACGAAACCATCGTTCGGGCCTACGCCTCGGGTGACCGCGAGACCCTGACCCCGCTTTTGACCCCCGCCGTGATGGCGTCGTTCGAAGCCGGCATCGCGGCGCGTGAGACCCGCGCCGAGACGGAGACGACGGAATTCCTGCACCCCGCCCGCGCCGATCTGGAGATGGCCACCGCCGAGGGCGACAGGGCCACGGCCAAGGTTCGCTTCTTGGCTGAGTTGCGCAACCGGGTTCGGTCCGCCGATCCGGTGGCCGAAGAACAGGTCGAGGAGCGGCGCGTCGCCGAGCTGTGGACCTTCGAGCGCACGCTGGGCGCCAGCGATCCGAACTGGGTTCTGGCCCGCACCGAACCCGCGTCCGCGTGATCGGGTCGGGAGCGTCGCGCCGGCTCGCCTTCGCGAAAGCGGGGACGGCCGCCGCGCTTGGCGCTTTCCTGACGCTCGCCGCCTGCGCCACCCCTGCCCCGCCGGCTCCCGCGCCCGGCCGATCCGTTCCAGCTGAACCCGCGCCTGTCCCGCCGAGCCGGTTCCCTGAGCCGTCGCCCGCCCCCGGCCTCAGCCTCGCCACCCTGCCCGGTTGGGGCTCCGAGGACCATCTGGCGGCGTTCGAGGCTTATGCGGCCGGCTGCGGCGTCGCGCGTGATACCGCCGCCCGGACCCAGTGCGCGCGGGCGCAACTGCTCCGCCAGACCTCGCGCCCGGTCACCCCGTCGGCGGCGAGGGCCTTTTTCGAGACCGGTTTCACGGTCGTTGCGGCGGAGACGGCGGACGGCGCCCCCGGCCTGCTGACCGCCTATTTCGCACCCGAGTATCCCGCCCGCAGCCGACCGGACCGCGAGTTTGACGCTCCGGTGCTGGGGCCGCCGGAGGGCTGGACGCGCGGACAGGTGCTGCCGCCCCGGGCCGGGATCGAGGCCGCGCCGCCGACGCGGGCGCTGGCGTGGATGCGGGCCGAGGACCTGTTCTTCATGCAGATCCAGGGCTCGGGGTATCTGACGCTGGAGGACGGGCGGCGGATGCGCGCCGCCTATGCCGCAGACAACGGCCGGCCCTTCACCGGCATCGCACGACCGATGGCCGAACAGGGTCTGCTGCCGCCGAACGGCACGTCGGGCGACGCCATCCGCCGCTGGCTGGCCGACCACCGGGGACCCGAGGCGCGCGCGGTCATGGCGCTCAACCCCCGCTACATCTTCTTCCGGGCCGATCCCGACGACGGCGGTCACCCGTCGGGCGCCGCCGGCGTCCCCCTGCCCGCCCGCCGGGCCATCGCCGTCGATCCGGCACACTGGCGCTACGGCGACCTGGTCTGGATCGCCGCCGACGGCGGCAACCTCCGCGGCGCGCGCGGAAGCTATCAGGGGCTGGTGACGGCGCTGGACACCGGCTCCGCGATCCGAGGCCCGGTCCGGGCGGACCTATACATGGGCCGGGGCGAGGCGGCGGGCAGCGAAGCGGGCGCCGTGCGCCATCCGCTCAGGATGTGGCGGCTGGTTCCGAGGGGGTAGAACCGCCGTGGCGCCTTCCCTCCCACCTGGGGGAGGGTGGTCGCGAAGCGACCGGGTGGGGGCGCTTCGGCATGACATCCACCCGCGCTCCCGTCGCCAAGCCCCTCCCACCCGGCTTCGCCTGCGGCTCAGCCACCCTCCCCCAAGTGGGAGGGAGAGGTAGTTCGTCATCGCCGCCTGAAGCTCCCGAGCACCCCGCGCAGCAGCTCTCGGGTGATTGTGCTGCCCGCCGTCCGCAGCACCGACTTGGTCATGGCCTCCACCGGCGTTTCACGCGTCGAGCGCCGGGCCGGCGCCCGCGCCCGCGGGGCTTCCCGGTCGTAGCGGGCCTGTTCGCGCGCCTGCTCCCTCTCGCGGACGACGGCGGCCTTCTCTGCGTCCCGTGCGGCGACCGCGTCGGCCTTCGCACGCGCCTCAGCCAGTTTGGCGTCGGCGGCGGCCTGGTCCTGCTCGCCGCGGCGGGCGGAGAGGATTTCCTCGGCCGACTCGCGGTCGATCACCGCTTCATAGACGCCGCGCACCGGGCTGGCGGCCATGACGGCGGCGCGTTCGGCGTCGGTGGCGGGGCCGAGGCGGCTGTCAGGCGGGCGGATCGCGGTGCGGGCGACAACGGTGGGCGCGCCTTTTTCGTCGAGCGTCGAGACGAGCGCCTCGCCGACGCCAAGCGACTGGATCGCCTCGGCCGTGTCGAAGGCTGGATTGGGCCGGAAGCTGTCCGACGCCGCCTTCAGGCCGCGCTGCTCGGCCGGGGTGTAGGCGCGCAGGGCGTGCTGGATGCGGTTTCCAAGCTGGGCCAGCACGCTGTCGGGAATGTCGGCCGGGTTCTGGGTGACGAAATAGACGCCGACGCCCTTGGAGCGGATCAGCCGCACCACCTGCTCGACCTTCTCGCGCAGGGCCGGCGGGGTATCGTTGAACAGCAGGTGGGCCTCGTCGAAGAAGAAGACGAGGCGCGGCTTGTCCGGGTCGCCGACCTCGGGCAGTTGCTCGAACAGCTCGGACAGCAGCCACAGCAGGAAGGCCGCATACAGCCGCGGGCTGGCCATCAGCCGGGTGGCGTCCAGAACATTGACCTGCCCCCGGCCGTCGAGGCCCGTCCGCATCATGTCTTCGAGGCGCAGCGCCGGCTCGCCGAAGAAGGCCTTGCCGCCCTGTTGCTCCAGCTGAAGCACGGCGCGCTGGATCGAGGCGATTGAGGCGGGGGCGACATTGCCGACCTCCCGCCCGACCCGCTCCGAGTTCTCGCCGACATAGGCCAGCATGGCGCGCAGGTCGTCGAGGTCGAGCAGCAGCAGGCCTTCGGTGTCGGCCACGTGAAACAGGACCGACAGCACGCCCTCCTGCACCTCGTTGAGGTTCAGCATCCGCGCCAGCAGCAGCGGACCGATCTCGCTGACGGTGGTGCGGATCGGGTGGCCCTTCTGCCCGTACAGATCCCAGAACACGGTCGGCGCCGCCGTCGGCTCGAGCGTCAGCCCCATGGACTGCGCCCGGGCGAGCAGTTTCTCGTTCGGCGAACCGGGCACGCAGATTCCGGACAGGTCGCCCTTCACGTCGGCGCAGAACACCGGCACCCCGGCGTCCGAGAAGCCTTGCGCCATGATCTGCAGG
>DASRWP010000093.1:0-9981 GCA_035654535.1 Brevundimonas sp. | reverse complement strand
CGGCGGCGAACGGCAGCCGCCGGTCGTCCACCAGCAGGGTCCGGTTCTTGCCGACGGACGGCCACAGCTCGACGCCCTGACCCGCCGGCATGGCCGCCACGATGCGCCGCGCGCCGACGAAGGCGTCCAGCCATGGTGTCGCATAGCCGAGCCCAAGCACGTCGCAGCTGGACGCCTCGCCCCATGCGTCTTCCAGCCGACGCCCCAGCAGGCGCCGCGCCAGCGCCCCGGCCGGTTCGCCGTAGAATATCCGCAGGTCCTCGATGCTGCGCCGCATTCGCCGATGATAGGCCGGCGGCGGGCCGGCTGCTAGGATGGACGCATGAGCCTCGACATCCGTCTGTGCCCCTGCCTGTCCGACAATTACGGGTTCCTGATCCGGGACGAGGCGTCGGGGGTGGTCGCGACGATCGACACGCCGGACGCCGAGGCGATCCTTGCGGCCCTGAAGAGCGCGGGCTGGGGCCGGCTGGACCTGATCCTGAACACCCACTGGCACCCCGACCATACGCAGGGAAACGCCCGGCTGCAGGCCGAGACCGGCTGCCAGATCGTCGGTCCTGAAGAGGTGCGCCGCGCTGCGCCGATCGACCGGATCGTGGCCGGCGGCGACACGGTCACGCTGGGGGACACGACGTTCGAGGTGACGGACACGCCCGGCCACACGCTCGGCCACATCGTCTATCGGTCGGCGGCGGACGCCCACGCCTTCGTCGGCGACGTGCTGTTCAATCTGGGCTGCGGCCGGTTGTTCGAGGGCGCGCCGGAACAGATGTGGCGGAGCCTTCAGACGCTCGCCGAATGGCCGGACGAGACGGTGGTCTGGTGCGCCCACGAATACACCGCCGCCAACGCCCGTTTCTCCCTCAGTCTCGACGACCGTCCGGAGATGGCCGCCCGGGCCCGGGACATTTTCGCGATGCGCGAGCGGGCCGAAGCGACCGTGCCGACCACCATCGGCATGGAGAAGGCCTTCAATCCCTTCCTCCGCGCCGCCGACGCCGTCGAGTTCGCGGCAATCCGGGCGGCCAAGGACGGCTTCAGCGGCTAGGCGGCCGGGGTTCGGGAAGGATTGTGCGGATGACCCGGGTCGAGGACGGCCGGCCAGCCTGTCCCTGACTCGGATCGACCACGACCACCAGCCGACCGCGGCTGTACGATACGCCCGAGCGGGCGCCTTCGACGATGGTGATGCTCCTCAAGCCGTCGAGGCTGGCGCGGGCGCTTGGCGAGCGGGCGATCCGGGCCACGGCGTCGGTGGTGACGATCAGGGCCTCCACGCACAGCGATTCGGAAACCTCCCCATCCAGATTGATCTCCACCAGGCGGCCAACGGCCTGGCTCAGCATCTGGCTGCGGCGGGCCATCAGCTCAAACAGCCGCACCGGGCCGAGGGTCGGCGGCGACAGGCTTTGTCCCGGTCCGGCCAGAGAGGCCGGGGAGCCGCCCGGCGCCTGTGGGGTGTAGACGGTGACGCCGCCCCCGGGCGTCACCCTCAGGATCTGGGCTCCCGCGTCGTTGCGATAGATGACGTCTCCGCGCGGGGCGGCGGTTGGGCGCAACACCCAAGTCTCGTCACGCCGCTCGAACCTCAGCAGCGGCCTTTGGCCCGAGCGGTCCAGAATAAAGGCCTCGCCGGACTCGGCGACGTAGCGACCGGTCGGAGGCAGGGCCCGGGACGCGCCCCCATTGTTGCGCAGGGATTGGCTCTGTTCGGCCTGGGCGTTGCTGCGGGTCTGGGCCTGCGCCGGAGCGGCGTCGATCGTCAGAGTCAGGGTCGCAGCCATGAGGGCGACCGCCATCATGCCCGGAAGCGGCGTGGTCGCCGTTCTGGTCCCCGTCAACTCCATGGCGATCAGTGGTGAAACGGGCGCGCGGCGGATTTTGGGCGGGGCCCCGTCAGCCAACCAGATACTGACCGCCGTTAAGCGACAGCGTACAGCCTGTGACATATCCGGCACGTTCGCCCGACAGCCACGACACCATGTCAGCGATTTCCTCGCCTTTTCCGAGCCTTCCCACCGGGATCTGGGCGATGATCCCGGCCAGCACCTTCTCGTCCATGGCGCCCACCATCTCTGTGTCGATGTAGCCCGGCGCGATGCAATTCACCGTCACGCCCTTGCGTGCGTTCTCCAGCGCCAGCGCCTTGGTGAAGCCGATCATGCCGGCCTTGGCCGCGGAATAGTTGGTCTGCCCGATCTGGCCTTTCTGACCGTTGATCGAGGAGATGTTGACGATGCGCCCGAAGCCCCGGTCGCGCATGCCGGTGATGACCTGACGCGTCATGTTGAAGACGCTGTCCATGTTGACCCGGATCACGTCGGACCACTGCTCGGCGCTCATCTTGTGGAAGAAGCCGTCGCGGGTGATGCCGGCGTTGTTGATCAGCACGTCGATGGGTCCGAACTGGCTCTCGACCTCGCGGACCGCGCGCTCGCAGTCCTCGAATGAGCCGACGTTGCCCTTGACCACCATGACGCCGAGCTCGCGCGCCGTCGCCTCAGCCGCCTCGGCGTTGCCGGAATAGCCGGCGGCGACGGACATGCCGTCTTCCTTAAGCCGCTGGACGATCGCCTTGCCGATGCCGCGGGTTCCACCCGTGACCAGAGCCACTCGAGCCATGTGCGTTTCCTTGTCCCTGCTGCCTCCTCTGTCGGGAAGCCTTCATTGAAAGGTGTAACGGCAGGAGAGGACGGGGGCTAGGGCTTGAGGACCAGGGACTGGCCGCACGCGCAAGGGAAGCGGGCGCATGCCTCTCGGTCCTGATCCCTAGATCTTCGCCATATCCAGCACGAACCGGTACCGGACGTCCGACTTCTCCAGCCGGGCGTAGGCCTCGTTGATCTGGTGCGGCGCGATCACTTCGATGTCGCAGGCCAGTCCGTGTTCGGCGCAGAAGTCGAGCATCTCCTGCGTCTCGCGGATGCCGCCGATCAGAGAGCCGGCCACCGAACGCCGCCGCCACAGCAGGCCCATCGCATAGACCGGCAGGCCTTCGGTGGTCAGGCCCAGCATCACCATGGTCCCGTCCCTGGCCAGCAGCTGGACGTGGCTGGCGATCTCGTGCGTGGCCGAGACGGTGTTGATGATCAGGTCGAAGCTCTCGCCTGCCGCCTGCATCGCCGCCCGGTCCGAGTTGATCAGGAAATGCTTCGCCCCCATCCGCTCGGCGTCGGCCTTCTTGCGGTCCGATGTCGACAGGACAGTGACCTCCGCCCCCATGGCAGCGGCCTGTTTGACCGCCATGTGGCCGAGGCCGCCGAGGCCGACCACGGCCACCTTTGACCCGGGCCCGATCTTCCAGTGCTTCAGCGGCGAATAGGTCGTGATCCCTGCGCACAGCAGGGGGGCCGCCGCATCCAACGGGATGCTGTCGGGGATCGTCACGACATAGTTCTGATCCACGACGATCGCGGTGGAATAACCGCCCTGCGTGATGGTCTCACCGGTTCCGGCTGCCTTGGGATCGGGCGAGCCATAGGTCTGGGTCATGCCGGGGACGCAGTACTGCTCCTCGCCCTCGCGGCAGGGTGCGCACTGCCGGCAGCTGTCGACCATGCAGCCGACGCCGACCCGGTCGCCGACCTTGAAGCGCGCGACATTGCTGCCCACGGCCGTCACCACGCCGGCGATCTCGTGGCCCGGCACGATCGGATAGTTGGTGTTGCCCAGGTCGTTCTTCACGATGTGCAGGTCGGAGTGGCAGACCCCCGCGAACTTGATCTCGATCGCCACATCGTCCGGACCCGGATCACGCCGGTTGAAATCATAGGGCGACAGCGGTGCCACGCTGGAGGCGGCGGCGAAGGCGCGGGTGGCGATGGGCATGGGAATTCCTCAGGAAGGGCGTGAGACGCAGGTGCTTACGATGGGGCGGACCCGCAAGGTCAGGCCCCCAGCTTCGCGATCAGGGCCTGCGCCGCCGCCGGATTGCGCACCTTCGCTCCGGCGATGAAATAGGCGAACACCTCGCCCCGGTCCGCCCAGTCGCGCGCGCGGGCGGCGACGCGGTCCAGTTCCGCCGAGGTCATGCCGGTCGCCTCATCTTCGCGGCTGGACATCAGCCGGGCATAGGTGAAATCGGCCGTCGGCTGGTCGATGTTCGGCCACTCCGGCGCCTCTTCGTCCTCGGCATAGACGATGGCGACCCCGTATTTCGCGGCCAGATCGTAGAACTGCTGCGTGTCGAAACTGGCGTTGCGGACTTCCAGCGCGTGCCGCAGGCGCAGGCCGTCTCGCTCGCCCGGCAACAGCTTCAGGAAGCCCTCGAAATCGACCGGGTCAAACTTCTTGGTGGCCATGAACTGCCAGTTGATCGGCCCGAGCTTGTCGCCCAGCGCCGTCATCCCCTGGCCGAGGAACCGGTCCATCGACTCGCCCATGTCGGACAGCACCTTGCGGTTGGTGCAGTAGCGGCTGGCCTTGACCGAAAAGACGAAGCCATCCGGCGTCTCGTCGCGCCACTTCATCCAGCTGTCGGGTTTGAAGGTCGAGTAGTAGGTGCCGTTGATCTCGATCGAGGTCAGCTGCCGGGACGCATACTCCAGCTCGCGCTTCTGCGTCAGGTCCGACGGATAGAAGACCCCGCGCCACGGCTCATAGGTCCAGCCGCCGACGCCGACGCGGATTTTTCCGGTCAAGGCTGGTCCTCCTCGCGCCCGTAAATCTGGATCATGTTGCCGTCCGGGTCGGTGATCATCACGACGTCGAGGTCCAGAGCGTCATCGTGGATGCGGCGGCCGAGGAACGTCACCCCCTGCGCGGTCCACCGTTCGACGCGGTCGTCCAGATCGTCGACTACGAAACCGGCCTTCATGATCTCCGAACCCTCTCCGGTCAACGGCCGGGCCGGAACTCGCTGGACCAGCTCCACGATCACGTCCTCGCCGCGCAGAATCCGTTGTTCGAAGGCCGGCCGCGAGAAGGAACTGGCCACGGCGGCATCGAAGGTGCGGCTGTACCAGGTCTCCGCCGCGGCGATGTCAGTGACCTCAACGGCGATGAATGTACGAGCCTGCGCGAGGACGGGGCCGGCGAGCAGCATCGCGACTGCAGCCGTCAGAAGCGAGGAGACTACGGGCAGGCGAGACATCGGCTTTCCCCGAGCGATCGTTCCAATCATGGCACGTCTAGTAGGCGAAATCCCGGTACAGCCGCGTCAGGTCGCCCCGCCATTCGCCGTGGTACAGCTCCAGCAGCCGTTCCGCCGGCGTCATCCCGCTGTCGGCGATGTCTTCCAGCTCCGACAGGTAGCCGCGCTCATCGACCATGCCGCCGCTGAAGCGCGCACGGTTCTTCAGGCCCTCGCGCGCGATGTGAACCATGTCCTTCGCCACGTCCTGAACCGTGCGACCCGCCACCTCGGCCTTGAGGCCCAGACGGGTCACATCGCGGCGCAGGCGCTCGTGGTCGGCGATGTCCCAGTGCTTGACCAGATCCCACGCGGCAGCCAGCGACGGCGCGTCGTACAGGACGCCGGCCCACAGGGCCTGAAGCGCGCAGATCCGGCTCCAAGGCCCGCCGTCGGCGCCGCGCATCTCGAGATAGGACTTCAGCCGCACCTCGGGGAAGAGGGTGGTCAGGTGGTCGTTCCAGTCCTTCTTCGTCGCGCGCTCGCCCGGCAGGACGTCGAGGCCGTCGGTCATGAACTGGCGGAATGACCGGCCGGACAGATCGACGTACGTCTCGCCCCGCTTGGCGAAATACATCGGTACGTCCAGCGCGTAGTCGGCATAGCGCTCGTAGCCGAAGCCGTCGGCGAAGACGAAATCCAGCATACCCGTGCGGTCGGGATCGGTGTCCGTCCAGACGTTGGCGCGGGCGCTGAGGAAGCCGTTGGGCTTCCCCTCGGTAAAGGGCGAGTTGGCGAACAGGGCGGTGGCGATCGGCTGCAGGGCCAGCGAGGTGCGAAATTTCGCCACCATGTCCGCCTCGTCCGCGAAGTCGAGGTTCGACTGGATCGTGCAGGTGCGCAGCATCATGTCGAGGCCGAGCGAGCCCTTCTTCGGCATATAGGCGCGCATGATGGCGTAGCGGCCCTTGGGCATGACCGGCACGTCCTCGCGCCGCCACAGCGGATCGAAGCCGACGCCGATGAAGCCGAGGTTCAGCTGGTCGGCGACCTGTTTGACCTCAATCAGGTGGCGGCCGGTCTCGTCGCAGATTTCGTGGACGTCCCTCAGCGGCGCGCCCGACAGCTCGAACTGCCCGCCGGGTTCGAGGCTGATCGAGGCGCTCAGGCCGTCGGTGTTGCGCCGCTCCAGCGCGATCACATGCCCCGCCTCCTCGACCGGGGCCCAGCCGAACCGCTGCAGACCGGTCAGCATGGCGAGGATGCCGTTGTCGCCTTCGTGCGTCGGGCGCCGCAGGGTCGTGCGGTCGAAGCCGAATTTCTCGTGTTCCGCCCCGATGCGCCACTGTTCGCGAGGTTTGGCCCCCTTCGCCATGGAGCCAATCAGGTCGTCCCGGGAAAGCGGCGCGTCGGTCATGCGGATAAAGCCCCTCGTCTCGCGGCTAAATGGGAGGGATTGCGGCTCCGCTCAAGAGGCATTCCGGAGCCCGGACGATCCGCGCGGCCGCGTCGCCGCCTGAGGCTTATCGCTCCCAGTCTCCCACCGCCGCCTGCCACAGGGTCAGGGCGGCGGTCGCCGCGGTGTCGGCCCTCAGGATGCGCGGTCCCAGGGAAACCGCGGTGGTGAAGGACAGGGCCCGGAGCCGCTCCCGCTCCTCCGGCGAGAATCCCCCCTCCGGGCCAATCAGGATCGCCCAGGGCCCGGGGCCTGCCTGCGCTACTGCCTGAACGGCCGGAGCCCCGCCTGTCTCGTCGCAGAACATCATCCGCCGCCCGGCCTCCCAGCCATCCAGCAGGTCCGCCAGCTTCGCGGGCTCTTCGATCATCGGCACGTCGACCCGACCCGTCTGTTCGGCCGCCTCGATGGCGATGGCGTCCAGCCGGTCCATCCGCACATGCTGGGTCTGCGTCCGGTGGGTCACGACCAGCCGGATACGCCGCACGCCCAGCTCTGTGGCCTTCTCCACCGCGAACTCCAGCGCGCTCTTCTTCACCACGCTGACCAACAGTTCCAGATCGGGGCCGGTCGACTGAGGCCGCACCTGTTCCTCTGCCCGCAGCACGACGCCCTTTTTGAGCACTTCCGCGATGACGCAACGCCACTCGCCGCCGACGCCGTTGAACACCAGCAGGCGGTCGCCGATCTTCAGCCGCATCACCTGGGTGAGGTAGCGCGACTGGTCGAGGGTGGGCAGCACCGCGGCTTCGGGGGCGAGCGGCTGGGGGACGTGGAGGCGGATCATCGGGCAGACATAGCCCGCACCCCTTTGGCCGTCATCCTCACCGCTCATGTTCGACGATCGGCTTGTCATCCCGGACGCCGCAAAGCGGCGATCCGGGACGGACTGCCGCAACCCTTGACTGCTCCCGGACAACCCGTGAGGGTTGCGCCGG
This sequence comes from Brevundimonas sp., assembly GCA_035654535.1. Lineage (GTDB taxonomy): Bacteria > Pseudomonadota > Alphaproteobacteria > Caulobacterales > Caulobacteraceae > Brevundimonas. The sequence continues at coordinate 2,513 of DASRWP010000093.1, read as the reverse complement.
GAGGAGGCCATGGCCAAACACTTCTATGTCTACATTCTCGCCGGCGGCCCATGCGGATGGCTCTACGTGGGCATGACCAACGACCTTGTCCGTCGTGTTGCCGAGCACAAGGAAGGCTTGATCGGTGGCTACACGGCCGAGCGGGGGATCGACCGCTTGGTCTGGTACGAGACACATCACTACGTGAATCAGGCGATCTTGCGGGAGAAGCGGATCAAACGCTGGCTCCGGCCATGGAAGTTTGCGCTGGTTGAGGAGACAAATCCGCGATGGGCTGATCTGTACAGAGACCTGAGGGCCCGGTGATCCTTGGCCCGGTTCGGCGGCGCCGACCGGGCCGGCCCTGAGAGCTTCGTCAGGCGCGTCCCCGATCTCGCTGCGCTCGTCGAGGATGACAAGGGACAGGTGAAGCTACAGCGTCCGCGCGATCAGCAGCTTCATGATCTCGTTCGTCCCGCCGTAGATCCGCTGCACACGCGCGTCCTTGTACAGCTGGGCGATCGGATACTCGTTCATGTAGCCGTAGCCGCCGTGCAGCTGCAGCATCTCGTCGATGACCTCGCCCTGGATGTCGGTGACCCAGTATTTGGCCATCGAGGCGGTGGCGGCGTCCAGCCTGCCCTGCAGGTGCAGGCCGAGGCAGTGGTCGACGAAGACCTTGGCGACGGTCAGTTTCGTCTTCACCTCGGCCAGTTTGAACTGGGTGTTCTGGAAGTCGATCACCCGCTTTCCGAACGCCTTGCGCTCCTTCACATAGGCCAGCGTCTCCTGCAGCCCGCGCTCGGCCGCGGCGACGCCCTGCACGGCGATGTTCAGCCGTTCCTGCGGCAGCTGTTGCATCAGCTGGATGAAGCCCTGGCCCTCGCCGCCGCCGATGATGTTCTCGACCGGGACCTTCACATCGTTGAAGAACAGCTCGGAGGTGTCGTTCCCCTCCATGCCGATCTTGTGCAGGTTCCGGCCGCGCTCGAAGCCCTCGGCCCCGTCGGTCTCGACGATGATCAGCGAGGTGCCCTTGGCGCCCTCGGTCGGGTCGGTCTTGGCCACGACGATGATGAAGTTCGCCAGCTGGCCGTTGGTGATGAAGGTCTTGGACCCGTTCACCACATACTGGTTGCCCTGTTTGATGGCGGTGGTCTTGACCCCCTGCAGGTCGCTGCCTGCGCCCGGTTCGGTCATGGCGATGGCGCCGACCAGTTCGCCTGACTGCAGCCGCGGCAGCCAGCGCGCCTTCTGCTCGGCGGTGCCGTAGTGCCAGATGTAGGGCATGACGATCGCATTGTGCAGCGAGATGCCGAAGTGATCCGCGCCCTTCCAGCCCAGCTGGCGCATCAGCACCACCTCATGCCGGTAGTCCCCGCCCATGCCGCCGTCTTCCTCGGGCATGGACAGGCCCAGCAGGCCCGCCTCGCCCGACTGGCTCCACAGTTCGCGCGGGACGCTGGAGTTGGCGATCCACGACTGCACCGCCTCGGACGGTGCGTGCTCGTCGATCCATTTGCCGACGCTGTCGGAGAAGAGGACGATCTCCTCTTCCTGCATGAAGTCGGGCTCGGCGGCGTTGAGGACGTTCACGCTCAGAACGCCTCCGCCGGCATCGCCATCAGCACCTCGGCGCCGGTCTTCAGCTTGGCCAGATGCGCCTCCGCGTCGGGCAGGATGCGCTCGACAAAATAGCGGCCGGTCATCAGCTTGTTGGCGTAGAAGGGATCGGTCGAACCAGCGTCGATCTGCTTCTGCGCGGCGATCGCCATCTGCGCCCACATATAAGCAAGCGCCGTCAGGCCGAAGATGTTCAGATAGTCGGTCGATGCGGCCCCGGCGTTGTCAGGGTTCTGCATCCCGTTCTGCATCAGCCACATCGTGCCTTCCTGCAGCTTCTTCCTCGCGTCGGCCAGGCCATCGACATAGGGCTTGATCGGCCCGTCGCCGCCGTTCTCCGACACGAAGGCGTCGATGTCGGCGAACCAGCTCATGATCGCCCGGCCGCCGTTGGCCGGCAGTTTGCGCCCCACCAGATCCAGCGCCTGGATGCCGTTAGCGCCCTCGTAAATCATGGTGATCCGCGCATCACGCAGATACTGCGACGCCGGGAAATGCTCGGTATAGCCGCTGCCGCCATGCACCTGCATGGCCAGCGAGGCGACGTGGAAGCCCTTGTCGGTCAGATAGGCCTTCAGCACCGGGGTGATCAGGCCCATGTAGTCGCGGGCCTTCTGCGCCTCGGCCTCGTCGTTCGAGTGCTGCAGGTCGGCCTGTAGCGCGGTCCAGAGGGTGAAGGCCTGACCGCCCTCGACGAAGGCCTTGGCTTCCAGCAGCATGCGGCGCACGTCCGGGTGGACCATGATCGAGTCGGCCGGTCCTTCGGGGTTCTTCGGCCCCGTCAGGCTGCGGCCCTGCAGCCGGTCGTGGGCGAACTCGACAGCGGCCTGATAGGCGGCGGTGCCGATCGACAGACCCTGCAGCCCGGTGCCCAGCCGCGCCTCGTTCATCATCACGAACATGGCCGCCAT
>DASRWP010000092.1:0-5651 GCA_035654535.1 Brevundimonas sp. | reverse complement strand
GATGGTGAGCGTTCGTTCGGTGGCGAAGCGGTGCAGATAGTGCGGTCCGCCGGCCTTGGGGCCGGTGCCGGAGAGGCCCTCGCCGCCGAAGGGCTGGACGCCGACCACCGCACCGATGATCGAGCGGTTGATGTAGACGTTGCCTGCCGGGACCAGACGCGCGACCTCGTCGGCGAAGGCTTCGATGCGGCTGTGCACGCCGAGGGTCAGGCCGTAGCCGCGCTCTGCCAGTTTCGCCGCCGTCTGCTTCAGCTCGGACGGATGGTAGCGGCAGACGTGCAGGATAGGCCCGAACACCTCGCGCTCCAGATAGTCGGGCGTCGGCACCTCGGCGATGGTCGGGGCGAACAGGTGGCCCTTGTGCGAGCCGGCCGGGAGTTCGGCGCGGGCGATGATCTTCGCGTCGCCCCCGAGGCGTTCGAGGTGGGCGTCCAGCGCCCCCTTGGCGTCAGCGTCGATGACCGGGCCGATGTCCGTCGCGGGATCTGAGGGATCGCCGACGACCTGCACCGCCAGCGCGCCCTTCAACCCCTCGATCAGGGCGTCGGCGGCGTCGTGCGGCACATAGAGCAGGCGCAGGGCCGAGCAGCGCTGGCCCGAGGAGCCGAAGGCCGACAGGATGACGTCGTCGATCACCTGTTCCTTCAGCGCCGTGGTGTCAACGAACATGCCGTTGAGGCCGCCGGTCTCAGCGATGAAGGGGACGATGGCTCCGGGGCGGGCGGCCAGCGAGCGGTTGATCAGGGTGGCGGTGTCGGTGCCGCCGGTGAAGGCGACGCCGTCGATGCCCGGGTGGCTGACCAGCGCGGCGCCGACGGTCTCGCCGCGCCCGGGGACCAGCGCCAGCAGGTTCGGGTCCAGTCCGGCCTTGTAATAGAGACGCACCGCCTCGGCGGCGATCAGGGGCGTCTGTTCGGCGGGCTTGGCCAGCACGGCGTTGCCGGCGGCGAGCGCGGCGGCGATCTGGCCGGTGAAGATGGCCAGGGGGAAGTTCCACGGGCTGATGCAGGCGAAAACCCCGCGGCCGTGCAGAACCAGCTGGTTGATCTCGCCGACCGGCCCCTTCAGTTCCTGCGGGCCGCCGAAGTCGCGCTCGGCGAGCATGGCGTAGTAGCGGCAGAAGTCGGCGGCCTCGCGCACCTCGGCGACGCCGTCGTTCAGGGTCTTGCCGGCCTCGCGCGAGAGCAGGGCGACCAGCCGGTCCATGTCGGCTTCGAGCGCATCGCCCATGGCGCGCAGCACCGGGGCCCGACCGTGGCCGCCCCTGCGGTCCCAGCCCGGCTGGGCGCGGATGGCGGCGTCGACGGCGGCGTCGATGTCGGCTGTGCTCGCCTCGGAGACGTGGCCCAGCAGCTGGGTCGTGTCGAAGGGATTCACCACAGGCTGGGGATTGGCCCCCGCCTTCAGCTTGCCGCCGATGATGGGGCCCGACGTCAGCTTCTCGCTGTCGACCTTGCGCAGGGCCCGCGCGTGGCGGTCGCGGTCGGCAGCCAGCGAATAGTCGCGGCCCAGCGAGTTCTGGCGGTCCATATACATGTCCTTGGGGGTGGGGATTTTCGCGTGGCGATCAGGGTGGGCCTCGACCGCGGAGATCGGGTCGGCGGCAACGGCGGAGGCGGGCACGCGCTCGTCCAGCAGAGCGTGAACGAAGGAGGAGTTGGCGCCGTTCTCCAGCAGGCGGCGAACGAGGTAGGGCAGCAGGTCCTCATGTCCGCCGACGGGGGCGTAGGCGCGGACGGTGACGGGGCCGAAAGCCTCGTGGGCGGCGTCGTAAAGCGCCTCGCCCATGCCGTGCAGGCGCTGGAACTCGATCTTCACGCCGCGCTCCGACGCCATTTTGTGGACAGCCGCCAGCGAGTGGGCGTTGTGCGTGGCGAACTGGCTGTAGAGGTGCGGCGCGGCCTCGATCATGAGTTTGGCGCAGACGAGGTAGTTGAGGTCGGTCGCGGCCTTGGTGGTGAAGACCGGATAGTCAGTGCGGCCGAACTGCTGCGCGCGCTTGATCTCTGTGTCCCAATAGGCGCCCTTGACCAGCCGCACCATCAGCCGGCGCCCGGACGTCCGCGCCAGTTCGGCGACGCGGCGGATCACCTCTGGGCCGCGCTTCTGATAGGCCTGCACTGCGAGGCCCAGCCCGCTCCAGCCGCCCAGCTCCGGCTCGTACGCCAGCCGGTCGAGCAGCTTCAGCGACAGCGCCAGCCGGTCCGCCTCCTCGGCGTCCATGGTGAAGTTGATGTCGTGGCGGGCCGCGATCCGCGCGAGCCGGAGGATGCGGGGATAGAGCTCGTCCCAAACGGTCGATTCGTGGGTCGCCTCGTACCGCGGGGACAGGGCAGACAGCTTGACCGAGACGCCGTGGCCGCTCTCCGGCCCCTGCCCCTTGGCCGTGCGGCCCACGGCCTCGATGGCGCCGGCGTAAATCTTCTCGTAGCGCTCGGCGTCGGCGTTGGTGCGCGCGCCCTCGCCCAGCATGTCAAAGCTGCACAACCAGCCCTCGCGGTTGGCGCGTTTGAGGGCGGCGTCGATGGTGCGGCCCACAACGAACTGCTCGCCCATGATGCGGACGGCGGCGGCCACGGCCTCGCGGATGACCGGCTCGCCCAGCCGCCCGACGATGCGCTTGAGGAAACCAGGCAGGTCGGTCTTCGCCTCCTCATCGACGTCGACCAGCTTGCCGGTCAGCATCAGGCCCCAGGTCGAGGCGTTTACGAACAGGCTGTCTGACTGGCCGAGATGCGAGGCCCAGTCGGCCGAGCCGATCTTCTCGGCGATCAGACGGTCGCGGGTATCCTCGTCCGGCGTGCGCAGCAGCGCCTCGGCCAGACACATCAGGGCCAGACCCTCGCGGGTGCCGAGGCTGAACTCCTGCAGAAAGCTTTCGACCACCCCCTGTTTCTTGACGCTGGCCCGGGCGCGCTCCACGAGGCCAATGGCGCTGTTCAGGACTGCGGTCCGGTCGTCGGCGTCGAGCGGCATTTCTGCGAGCAGCCCCCGCACCGAGGCGGTTTCGTTCGCGAACTTGCCCTGATCCAGCGCATCCCAGTCCTGCGACAGGGAGAGGGGCGGAATTACGTGTGCAGTCATCCGCGCCACATATCCCTTCCCCCCTTGCGGGGGAAGGTGGCTCGCGGAGCGAGACGGACAGGGGTCGCCGACGACGGCAACGGGCGGCTCTTCCGGCTCGCTGCAGAGCCCCCATCCAAGCCGCTCCGCGGCCTACCTTCCCCCGTGAAGGGGGAAGGGTTATGCAGGCGGACTTCGTAACGGAGCCCTCCGGCCCACATGCGCATCGTTCTGGCCACTGACGCCTGGGAGCCCCAGGTCAACGGCGTCGTCCGTACCCTGACCCGGACCGTGGCGGAATGCCGGGGCATGGGGCATGAGGTCGACGTCATCGAGCCGAGCCAGTTCAAGACCATTCCCTGTCCAACCTATCCGGAGATCCGGCTGGCGCTGGGGGCCGAGGAGGAGATCCGCGAGCGGCTGCGCGCCTTCGAGCCCGAGGCGGTCCACATCGCCACGGAAGGGCCGATCGGCATCGCCACGCGGCGCATCTGCGTCGAGTGGAAGCTGCCGTTCACGACCAGCTATCACACCAAATTTCCCGAGTACGTCTCGGCCCGGTTCCCGATCCCGGTGCAGGTCGGATACGCCTATATGAAGTGGTTCCACAAGCCGTCGGGCCGGCTGATGGTGGCCACGCCGACGCTGCGCGACGAGCTGATGGCGCACGGCTTCAAGAACGTCTCGCCGTGGACGCGGGGCGTCGACACCGAACAGTTCAACCCCGACCTGCCGCGCATCTACGACGAGCTGGGGGGTCAGGACTGGCCGCGCCCGTTCTGGCTGAACGTCGGACGGGTGGCCGTCGAGAAGAACATCGAGACGTTTCTGGAGACCGACCTGCCGGGCACCAAGATCGTGGTCGGCGACGGTCCCGCCCGCGCCGAGCTGGAAGAGAAATATCCCCACGCCAAATTCCTCGGGGCGAAGTTCGGACAGGAGCTGGCGCGCTGCTTCCGCGACGCCGACGTGTTCGTCTTCCCCAGCTGGACCGACACCTTCGGACTGGTGATCCTCGAGGCCATGGCCACGGGCACGCCGGTGGCAGCCTTCCCGGCGCACGGGCCGATCGACATCATCCCCGGCTCGAACGCCGGCGCCATCGACGCGGACCTGAAGACGGCCTGCACGAACGCGCTGGAGTGCGACCGCGGTGCGGTCCGAAGCTACGCCGAGAAGTTCAGCTGGCGCGCCTCGGCAGAAGAGTTCGTCGAAAACCTGCAGCCCTATCCCGAGCCGGAGCGCGGACGGTTCTGGCGGCGGCTGCGGCGGGTGGCGCGGCTGAGGCGGCGGGCGGCGGCTTAAGGGCGAAACTCGATCGCCTCTCCCTCACCCTTCGGGGGAGGGTGGCTGAGCCGCAGGCGAAGCCGGGTGGGAGGGGCTCGGCAACGCGAGCGCCGGAGCCTGTCTCGCCGAAGCGTCCCCACCCCGCCGTCGCTTCGCACCGACGCCCCTCCCCCTGAGGGGGAGAGAGAACACCGGAGCTTTACTTCGGCGGCGCCTGCATGACTGTCATGGCCGAGGCGATGGCGCGTTGGGCCGCCAGCTGATCGGCCGGTAGCGGAACAAGGCCGCGGTCCTGGAGATAGCCGCCACGCCCGGCGGCGGCCTCGGACATGAATTCCATCACGAACTGCTCCAGCCCCGGCGTCACGCCGACGTGCTGCTTCTTGACGTAGATGAACATGGAGCGGGAGATCGGATAGGCGCCCGAGGCGATCGTCTCCAGCGTCGGCATGACGCCGTTGACGCTGTGGGCTTTCACGCTGTCGTTGTTCTGCTCGAGGAAGGAGTAGCCGAACGCGCCGGTCGAGCCGGGCGTGCGGGTCAGGGTCTGGACGATGGCGTTGTCGTTCTCGCCGGAATCGACCCACGCGCCGTCCTCGCGCAGGGTGTGGGCCAAGGTCTCGAAACGGTCCTCGTCGCTGTCGGCAAGGGCGGCCAGCGCCGGGATGGCCTTGGCCGACGGAGCCATGGCCAGCTCCAGCCAGGAATCGCGCGTGCCCGAGGTCGGCGGCGGGCCATAGACGAGGATGCGCGTGGCGGGCAGGCCCGGGTTGACCTGGTTCCAGGTCGTGTTCGGATTGGCGATGAAGGTCCCGTTCGGGCCGGGAACCTCCTTGGCGAGGGCGAGGTAGAGGTCGTCACCCGAGAAGCCGTAGTCGGGGGCGCTGCGGGCCGTGGCGATGACAAGGCCATCGAAGCCGATCTTGATTTCCACGATGTCGGTCACGCCATTCGTCCGGCAGAGCTCGAACTCCGAGGCCTTCATCCGGCGTGAGGCATTGGCGATGTCGGGGGTGGCTGGTCCGACCCCCTGGCAGAAAGCCTGGATACCGCCGCCGGTGCCGAGAGACTCGACCCGGGGAGAGGCCCCGCCGGATGTCCGGGCGAAATTCTCGGCCACGCGGGTGGCGAAGGGGAAGACCGTCGAAGAGCCAGCGGCCCAGATGCCCGAGCGGGCGGCGCCGCCCGAAGAACCCTGGTTGTCGCCACAGGCCCCGAGGGCGAGAAGGGCGACCGCCGAGGCGGCGGCGAGAAGGGCTCGGTTCATCGTCAGTCTCCGGACAACGGTTGGGTTGTCGAGG